>JAJFGM010000237.1 GCA_021776145.1 Kiloniellaceae bacterium
GAAGGCAACATCGGCCTGATGAAGGCGGTCGACAAGTTCGAGTACCGCCGCGGCTACAAGTTCTCGACCTATGCCACCTGGTGGATCCGCCAGGCGATCACCCGCTCGATCGCCGACCAGGCGCGCACCATCCGTATTCCCGTGCACATGATCGAGACGATCAACAAACTGGTCCGCACCTCGCGGCAGATGCTGCACGAGATCGGCCGCGAGCCGACGCCCGAGGAATTGGCGGCACGTCTGGTGATGCCGCTGGAAAAGGTCCGCAAGGTCCTCAAGATCGCCAAGGAGCCGATCTCGCTGGAGACCCCGATCGGCGACGAGGAAGACAGTCACCTCGGCGACTTCATCGAGGACAAGAACGCCGTCATTCCACTTGACGCGGCGATCCAGGCCAACCTGCGCGAGACCACGACCCGTGTCCTCGCCAGCCTGACGCCGCGCGAGGAACGCGTGCTGCGCATGCGCTTCGGCATTGGCATGAACACCGACCACACTCTCGAGGAAGTCGGCCAGCAGTTCTCGGTCACGCGCGAACGTATCCGCCAGATCGAGGCCAAGGCACTGCGCAAGCTGAAGCACCCGAGCCGGTCGCGCAAGCTGCGCTCTTTCCTCGACACCTGACCGCCGCGCCAGACCAATATGCGTTTAGGTGGAATTGCATTAGGCGATCCAACCAGACGCATACTGAGCTAACCATTGGAAGTATGGAGCGAACAGAAATCGGGCCCCGCATTTGCTGGGCCCGAAGTATTTGCGCGCCGGGAGAAAGCGCGCTCAATGCGATAGAAAAACCGGGATCGTCATCTGCTTGACGATGGTCTCGGTGGTGCCGCCGAGGATCAACTGACGCCAGCGGTTGTGGCCGTAGGCCCCCATGACCAGAAGATCGCAATCCAGGTCGGCAAGGCGCGACAACAAGGCATCCCCGACGGCCAGGTCGCTGTAGCTTGAACGCTGCACGTCGCAGTTGATGCCGTGACGCGACAGGTGCAGGGCGATATCAGCGCCCGGCTCGTCGCCGTGCACGGCCGCCGACTTCTCGGGATTGATCGCGACGACGGTGACGCGTTCGGCTTTTTCCATGAGCGGCATGGCGTCGCTGACGGCGCGGGCCGCCTCGCGGCTGGCATCCCAGGCGACCGCGACATGCTTGCCCAGATTTGCCCGCGTGCCGATGTAGGGAATGACCAGAAGCGGCCGTCCGGATTCCAGAACCACGTGCTCGACCAGGTTCGGCGTCGCCGCTGTGCCCGCGGGGTCCTGCTGGCCAAGGACCAGCAAATCGGCATAGCGGGCATGCAGGCCAAGGATCGACGTGACGGCGTTGCCGTAGCAGGATTCAACGCGGCATTCCGCGCTGCGGCCGATCGCTTCGACACGCTTGAGGAAATGTGCCTTGGTTTCTTTGGCCTGCGCCATCTGCTGGGCCCAGAGTTCGTCGAGAATTTCCTGCGGAATGGTGGCGCCGGCATAGGACGGGATGGTGGTTCTGATCGCCAGGATGAGCCCCGTCAGGTGCGCATCAAGTTGCGCCGCTAGGCTGTTGGCCGCGTCGATGGTCTTGTCCATCGAGTCCGTGCGATCGACATGGACGAGGATGTTCTTGATGGCCATAAGGTCTCCTTGGGCTGCGCCCTGACAGCGAATTCGCGTGTCTCTTGTTTCCTTGCCCGCGCCGCGCGACAGCATCGCCGCCGCCTTGCGAACTCGATCCCTTTAGCGTGTTGGGGACCGGCCAGCTCCGCAGGCTGATAAAACCTAGCAGTCGCGCCACGGCAAGACATTGACGCACGTCAAAGGGCCTTGTCCGTGGCAATGCGCGCGCCAAGCGCGGCGAAACCTGGAAATTCGGCCGCGACACCCCGGCAAAAACGTTTCTCTGCGCCGCCGCGGGCTCTATGCTCACCGACCATGCGCATCACGCTACTCGGCACCGGCTGCCCGTCGGTTCACACAGAACGCTACGGACCGGCGCAACTTGTTCAAGGCGCCGGACAGGCGCTGCTGGTCGATTGCGGTTCCGGCGTGACGCAGCGTCTCGTCGCCGCCGGCCTGCCCGGTCGCGACCTCGATGCGGTGTTGCTGACCCACCTGCACAGCGATCATATCGTCGATCTATTCCAACTCGTCGTCTCGAGCTGGCATCAGGGCCGCGACCGGCCGCAGCGCGTCTACGGGCCGCCTGGCACGCAACACTACGTCAATGGGCTGCTTGAACTCTGGCAGCCGGAATTGGCCCAGCGTATCTCCCATGAACGCCGCCCCTCGACCCGCGCCCTGGAGATCGAGGTGCAGGAAATCGCCGACGGCGGACGGCTGGCGTTCGGCGATCTTGGGGTGCAGGTGGTCGAGGTCGACCACAAACCGGTCAAGCATGCCTTCGGCTTCATTTTCGAATGCAACGGCCAAAAGCTCGCCCTGTCGGGCGATACGCGCTATTGCCCGGCCTTGATCGCGGCCGCGCGCGGCGCCGACCTGCTGGTGCACGAGGTCTTCATCCACGGCGAGATGCCGATCGTCGCCGGCGTGCGCACCGCCGAGACCCTGAGCAACGTCGCCAGCTATCACACGCTCTCGTCCGAGGTCGGGCGCATCGCCAGCGAGGCCGCCGTCAACTGCCTGATGCTCACCCATTTCGTGCCGCCGGACTGCGACCGCGACGCCCTCATCGCCGAGGTCGCGGCCGACTACGACGGCCCGCTGGTCATCGGCGAGGACCTGATGAGCTTTGATCTGGAAAACCGCCGCCTGAGCCACGCCGGCGCCGTTCTGAGCCTGGGCCGAAGCTCCTAGTGGCTCGACACAGAGATTATGACTGTTTCATGGAGGCCGCGATCTTTTGCCCGCCCGCCGCGTTCCGGGTTGCTTGTGGTGGTTGGCACCACCGCGCAACCCGCGCCTTGCCGGCGGGCAAAATCTTCGCGGTGAAACAGGCATAATCTCTGTGTCGAGCCACTAGCGCAGCCTGCGATTGGTTGGAATCGCCTTCGGTGATCCAACGAAACGCCGAAAGCTGCTCTACCAATTCAAGGTACGCGGCCCCTGCCCCGCCCTTCGCACGTAAAGAGCTTGATCCCGCCGCCGGGCTGGGCACAATGCGCCCGGGCCCGTAGTTCAGCGGTTAGAACCCACCGCTCATAACGGTGTTGTCGCAGGTTCGAATCCTGCCGGGCCCACCACCCAGGCTTCCTATTTCCTGAATGCAGGAGACTTTGGCGCCAAAGCCCGCAGTTCCGCGGGCTTTGGCGGGCTGCGGTTGTCCTGGAGACCGGTCGCTCGGAGCAACCAAGGCCAGAATGGCTCAAAGTCTCTGGAGAAGATTTCCGGGACAACTCGCTATTGGAATGATGCGACGAGGGCTTCCTGTTCGTGCCACATGAGTGGCTGCTCATATCCACGGGTGAGCGTTTTTACCGTGATGCAGACCGGTTGTTCGCCACCGCGGATCTGACGCACGAGCCGGGGCGATAGGAAGGCCAAGCGGGGCGCTGTCAATCCATTTTGAACCGAACTTCGACATCGGAGGCAACGTTGCCGTCAGGCCGCCAGTTGACGCCACTCGGCCAAGGCGGCCGAGCGGTTCTGCTTGAAGATGTCGCGGCGGTTGAGGTGACGGTCGAGGTTGAAATGGTTGTGGATCGAGGCGTGAGCGGAAGCGAACTTCTGCACGGTGTTGATGTCTCTGAACTTGGCCATTGCACCCTCTCGTCGTCGGAACGGCTGATGTGAGTTTTCAGCCCGGTTGTTGAGCCAGCAACCGCACTCCTGACGCTCCACGATCCCAATAACTTTCATCGCGGCACCATAGGAGCGAAGCCGGTCCGTCACGATTGACTTCGGCCGGCCATAGCGTTTCATCGCACGCTTGATAAACTTCAGTGCCGCCTTGCGATCCCGGCGTTTCGTGGCGAAAACCTCGAGCACCTCGCCTTCGTGATCCACAGCGCGCCAAAGGTAGTGTGTCTCACCATTGATTTTCACGAAGACCCCGTCCAGATGCCAGCGCCATTGGGAATATGAGGAATGATGAACGCGCCGCTTCCTGATCTCCGCCGCGAACAACGGAGCGAACCGGTTCCACCAGAACCGCACGGTTTCGTGGCAGATATCGATGCCACGCTCGAACAATAAATCTTCGACCTGTCGCAGCGAGAGTGGATAGCGGATGTACATCATCACCGCGAGACGGATCACTTCGGGCGAACTGTTGAAATATCGAAAGGGATTCTGCATCGCCGGACGCTACGGATGGTGCTTGCCCGGCTCAAGCTAATTAAGTCTGACACTGCCCTTTGACTATTTCATGGGCAGCGGGATTCAGTTCCTGGAAGGTGATCTCACAGATGATCCGGTGGCCGGTGTCACCCCAAGCAAGAGCCTCGCGAGCTGCCGGCAGCAATGTGGCTGCGGCGATCAATATGAGCAGCATTCGCATTCAGGCAACCCCGGCTTCTTGGCTCAGCCGCGCTTTCGGCTCTCTTCCATTTTAGCCCGTCGCCGCTTCTTATGCCGTGAAGTTGCTATGGCCACGGAAACCGCCGGTGCGGCCAAGATCGCTAGGCGAATCGCCAGTCTGCCAAGAATGCCAATCATGTTGGTATCCTAGCACGGTGTTACCGGCGAGTACCCGATTTCTTGCACGGTAACGAAGAACCCGAAGTCGCCGGCCGCGTGTGCTGCGATGTCCCCTTTCGGGGCTAAAGCAGTCGTGGTTCCCGCCAGCGGTTGACGGCTGGAGGTAGTCACTAGGAGGAGTTAGCCAACGTGCGTTTTGCGATTTGATGTAAGATTGTGTGAGCGACGTTAAAATAGGAAGAACCGATGCGCGAAGACACAGTAGAAATTTTTGCTGACATCAGCAATTCAGCCATCATGCGCCATCCGGGCAGGCGGTTCCCCGGGGTTTTGATTCAAGGCGATACGCTATATTCGATGTGCCAGAGAGCCGATTTCATCGCGCAAGAAATGGGCCGTGAAACGCCCGGATATGAAGACATGAACGATCTTCGAAATCACCTCTGGTCGCTACTTTCCCACTACAAAACCGTTTTGGTAGAACATGGTGTAGAGATACCTTTCTCTGAGCAACCGAGGACGTAGGGTTTGCCGTTTCCTAATAGCCGCTCTGGGTCAGAAATACGCCTCATCGCGGTGCGTCAGCGACGTCCAGGTTTAGGGGTTAGTCTTCTCAGCGACTCAGACATCCATGCCGGAAAACGTGGATCCTGTCGAGCGACGTCCGTGACATCGCCCATGCCGTGAACTAGCATCCCCTTTCAGAAAGAAAGGATGATCGATGCAGCACGAGCCGGCTCCCCGCCCCGACGGTTTCGACCAGAACGAAAATTCCAACACGGGAGATAGCCTGGCTCGGCGCCTGGCTGACGAAGCAGAGGTTCTGGCGCGCGATCTCAACGTGCGATACATGGTGCGCAAGTCACGTGAGGGGGGTTCCGTGCAGAACTTGACGATCGAGGAGATCGCACACGACGCCGCGGCCCGAGTTCGCAAGATGTATCCCGTCGGCTACTCGAACGCGGGTATCGTCGAAGCCGTGCGGTTCATTCTGGCGGGACACGATTAGTCAGCGACGCGCAGAGACGGCAACGAAGCTTCGGTAACCGCCTCCCGCGCCTCCGACCAGACATTCGGTCAAGAGTTCGCCGCCTCGGTTGGTGATTGCCTGAGCGTGTGAACCGGATCAGGAACCATAGTACACCGGGGCGCGGGCCACGTCGGCACCTGAGAGCAACCTGGCAGAAAGCGGGCTGAATGCAGACATCCGCAGGACGAGGTCGGGTTTCGGGGGTGGACCGGACGTCGCGTGGACGTGGCCGGGACGGCGAGTCATGGCCAAGAACGGACGTCGACGTCTACGATCTTGCGGCTCATTCGGTCATCAGCGCCTCGACCTCGGCCGCGTTCGCGCCACCGTTCAGGATGGTGAAATCGCCCCGCTCCAGCATCGCGCGGGTGCCGTCGAGGATCACCTGTTGCGTGACCCGGGCCAGTCTCGCGCCGATCGAAATGCGGGCGGCCCCCAGCGCCCCCATCTGGTCCGCCGTCAGATCACCCATCGCGCCGGCGACCAGCAGGTTGACCGGTGTCCCGGTGGCGGCCATCGCGCGTGTGGTGTCGGAATCGACCAGCGGCGCATAGATCACGTCGGCGCCTGCTTGGGCGAACGCCTGGCAGCGGCGCAGGGCCTCGGCCTGGTCATAGCTCTTGGTCAGCCAACCATCGGCGCGCGCAGTCAGCACGATCCCCGCCGAGCGGGCTGCGGCGATTGCCGCCTCAATCCGGGCCAGAGCCAGATCAAACGGATAGGACTCCGGCGCCGGCAGCGCTATGTCCTCGATCGAGACACCGGCGAGCCCGGCTTCCGCCGCCAGCCGCACGGTTTCGGCGACCGTCTCGGGATCGTCACCAAACCCGTTCTCGAAATCGGCGTTCACCGGCACGTCGACTACAGCGCAGATATCGGCGGCGTGCTGCAGGGCCATGTCGCGCGTCACCTTCCCGCCATCGCCCAGACCCAGCGTGAACCCATGTCCGCCCGAGGTCGTCGCCAGCGCCCGCGCACCCAGCCGCGCCATCATCTTCGCCGATCCCAGATCCCAGGGGTTCGGCATCACCACCGGCTGGCCCGGGACATGCAGGGCACGGAAACGTTCTGTCAACTCGTTGCGGCGCATGACGTGGCCCTCTCTCTGATCAACCGCAGTGTCGCACGACCCGTAAGCGTAAGTTTAACTTCAACAGACATGGCTAAAGTATATCGTCGGCCTTGCGGCATCACCATTCCAATATGAGGTGCAGTCTAAGGAGAACCTAAGCGTTCTTACGGAATGCGGGATCCCGACAATTATCTGTGGTTGTTCGGATAGTATTCATGTCGGCTTAGGGTCAACTTTCACCGTCGGCCGGAGGCACCGCCTACGCCCGGAGCTGAGGGTATAGCGAAAGGAAACGGCGCGATTCCCGACATTGGCCTCGGAATGTCCGGAGTTGGGGCCAACCTCACCGCCCCGCAAGCATGGCTGGGACGGGGAAAAGTAGCCATAATCGGACTTCCAGGGCCTTTCCGTGGCACATAGATTGTGCCGTCATTCGCAGCTAAACTCCTTGACTTGGAGGATTCGGATGGAGCGCCGTCTCGCAGCCATTTTGGCCGCCGATGTAGTCGGCTATTCACGTCTTATGGGCGCGGATGAAGCTGGCACGCTGGCCGCGATGCGGACGCTGCGCAAAGACACTATCGAGCCGCTGATTGCCAGTCACCGGGGCCGCATCGTCAAGCTGATGGGCGATGGTGTGTTGGCGGAGTTCGCCAGCGTTGTGGATGCAGTGGAATGCGCGCTCGCCTGGCAAATGGAACGTCAAGCCGCCGAGGATCAGACACTACGCTTCCGCATTGGCGTAAACCTGGGCGATATTATCTTCGAGGACAACGATATCCATGGTGAAGGCGTAAACTTGGCCGCCCGCTTGGAGGGCTTGGCCGAGCCCGGCAGGATCTGCATTTCCGCAGTCGTCCACGACCAGATCAATCGCCGCGTCGATGCCAGCTTCACCGATCTCGGCGACTACGAACTGAAGAACATCGACCGACCCGTACGGGTTTGGCAATGGTCGCTTGAGGCTTCAGATGGCGATGCGTCAATCCAAACCGAACAAAGCCCGCTTTCCCTTCCCGACAAACCGTCGATCGCCGTGCTGCCTTTCGACAACATGTCGAATGATCCAGAGCAGGAGTACTTTTCGGACGGCATCACCGAGGACATCATCACGGGAATCTCGAGGATCCCCGAGGTGATGGTGATCTCGCGTAACTCGACCTTCACGTACAAAGGCAAGGCCGCCAAGATCCAGGATGTGTGCCGTGACCTGGGTGTGCGCTACGTTCTGGAAGGAAGCGTGCGGAAGGCCGGCGAACGTGTGCGGATCAGCGCGCAGCTGATCGACGGAAGCTCCGGCGGGCATCTTTGGGCGGAACGCTACGACCGCCGCCTTGAGGATATCTTCGCAGTGCAGGACGATGTCACGGAAAAGATCGTACGCGCCCTCGAAATCAAACTCGTCGGCGGCGTGGCGGCGCACGAAGCGCGCGACCAAACCCACAACCCCGAGGCCTACGACTGCGTCCTGCGCGGTCGCGAGCAGTACCGCCTTTTCTCAAAGGACAGCAACGCCGCCGCTCGCCAACTCTATGAGCGGGCGATCACGCTGGATCCGGACTATGCAGAGCCCTATGCCGGCCTAGCCGAGACATATGTACAGGATTGGTTCATGGGCTCGGAACCGACGCTCGACCGGGCGTTCGAACTGGCGCAACAGGCGACGGCGCGCGACCAAACATTTCCGCTCGTGCAAGAGGCGCTGAGCACCGTCCACCTGTTCAAAAAGCAGCACGCGGAAGCTATCGCGACCGCGCGGCATTGGATCGAGCTAGAGCCCAGCAACGCCGAGGCTTACGCCACGCTGGCTGGTGCCATGCACTTTTCTAGTGAAAACGATGAAGTGATCGCGTTGATCAATAAGGCGATGCGCCTCAATCCGTTCTATCCTTTCTACTATCCGCACTATATCGGCTTGGCTAAGTTGGGGATGCGCCGCTTTGACGAGGCGATCGTGGCGCTCAAACGGGGGGTGGCTCGGAATCCCGATGCTTTGTGGCCGCACGTCTTTCTCGCGGTGTGCCATGGACATTTGGGGGAGGACTCCCAGGCCCGCGCTCAGTTGGCCGAGGTGCGGCGGATCAATCCGGAATTTTCAAATGCAGCGCTGCCAAACCTTCTGCCGTACAAAAGCCGCGCCGACATTGATCTGGTGGTCGACGGCCTGCGCAAGGCGGGATTATCCACATGACCGCTCAGGGTCATCTGTGGACGGCGCCTTATTGGCAAGGGATTTCTCGGTGTCGATGCAGGGTTGGTCGGGTGCGGTCATCTGTCCGGCCTGTTGGTGCGGTGCATATGACCGCTGGCCCTCATGCTTTCCACGGATCGGATCCCTAATCAAAACTGCGCACTCGATTGATGCGTTGACCCAAACGGGCTCTCCCGATCCCCGGTTCGACCGTTGCTGCATGACCTCGATTGCCCTTCCCAATTCGTACGGCGCAGGCTCTCGCCCTGCGCGAAGTCCTATGCGGCCTGGGTGGCCGGATCCTTGTAGTGTTCGCCACGCGCCATGATCACCCAGGCGATGCGGGCGATCTTGTTGGCCAGCGCCACCGCCGCAAGCTTGATCGGACGATGCTCCACCAAACGGGCCAGCCAAGGACGCTTCTTGAAGCCAGTCTTCTTGCCATGGCGGATCACCGCCATCGCCCCGGTCACCAAGAGCCACCGGAGATAGCCGTTGCCCTGTTTGGAGATCGGCCCGAGCCGGTGTCTGCCGCCGGTGGAGTCCTCCTTCGGCACCAGCCCGATCCAGGCCGCCATACTGCGCCCGGAAGAGAACACCGTCGCATCGGTTACGCTTGCCGTCAGCGCCGTGGCCACCAGCGGACCGACGCCGGGGATCTCCGCCAGGTGACGGCACACTTCGCTTCCGCGGTGCCAGCCATGCAGGCTGCGCTCGAGTGCCGTGATCTCCGGCAGCACCGACCGGTATTGCTCGGCCAGCGTGACCAAGGCGAGCTGAGCGAAGGCCGGGATCTGCTCATCCCTCGCGCTGTCCACGATCACCAGCAGCGTCTCCAAGCCCCGGCGTCCCTTTCGTGCGGTGATCCCGAACTCGGCCAGGTGGCCGCGCAGCGCATTGCTCAGCATGGTGCGCTGGCGCACCAAAAGCTGTCGCGTCTTGTGCAGCATCAAGACGCTCTGCTGCTCCTTGGTTTTGGTCGCCACGAACCGCATGCTCGGACGCGTCACCGCCTCGCAGATCGCCTCGGCGTCGGCGGCATCGTTCTTGTTGCGCTTTAC
>JAJFGM010000238.1 GCA_021776145.1 Kiloniellaceae bacterium
GCGATCCCGAGGACGCGGAAAACGAGGCCGCGGAAAGGACAGAGGACGAAACCGCCGCTTTGGGGCAGCCCATCGCGGTGAACTAGAGACAGACAAGGCAAATAGCCGGGGCAAATCCAACGGCCCGGCATAAGCGAGGTAGATCATGAGCGCAGGTCACGAACAAAACCATCCCTACCACTTGGTCGACCCAAGCATTTGGCCGTTCGTCGGCGCCATTTCCGCCGGAACGATGGCAGTGGGCATGGTGCTCTTCATGCACGATATCACGCCTTGGGTCTTGGTCATCGGTACGCTGATGGTGCTCGGCATGATGTTCTTCTGGTGGCGGGACATCATCAGGGAGGCGACCTTCGAGGGGCATCACTCGAAGATCGTCCAGATCGGCCTGCGCTACGGCATGGCGCTGTTCATCGCCTCGGAGGTGATGTTCTTCGCCGCCTTCTTCTGGGCCTTCTTCGACGCCAGCCTCTATACGGCAGAGGCCATCCAAGTCGACCGTGTCGCTCATACCGGCGGCGTCTGGCCACCGGCGGGGACCGAGGTTTTCGATGCCTTCGACCTGCCGTTCCTCAACACCATGATCCTGCTGCTTTCGGGCTGCACGGTGACCTGGGCGCATCATGCCCTTCTCAAGGGCGACCGCCAGGGCCTGCTGCTCGGCCTGTTGCTGACTGTCCTGCTTGGCATCGCCTTCACCGGCGTGCAGGCCTACGAATACAGCCACGCGGCCTTCAGCTTCACCGACGGGATCTATTCCTCGACCTTCTTCATGGCGACCGGGTTCCATGGTTTCCATGTCATCGTCGGAACGACATTCCTGATCGTCTGTCTGGTGCGTGCCTACAAGGGGCACTTCAAGCCGGATCACCACTTCGGCCTGGAAGCCGCGGCCTGGTATTGGCACTTCGTCGACGTGGTGTGGCTGTTTCTCTTCGTCTGTGTCTACTGGCTGGGCGGCAACTGAACCGTGTTGCGGCACTCGACATAACGGGCAAGGGGCGGGCGTCGTGGCGGCCTATTATCCACAGCGCTCCCCCATCGCCACCGGTTTGCGCTGCAGGTGCCCACGCTGCGCCGCGGGCAAGCTGTTCGCCGGTTTCCTGACGATTGCCGAAACCTGCACTGTCTGCGGTCTCGATCTGTCAAAACAGGATGCCGGCGATGGCCCGGCGGTTTTCATCATCTTCATCCTCGGTTTCCTGGTCGTACCCCTGGCACTGCTTCTGGAGGCCAAGGTCGAGCCTCCGATGTGGGTACACATGGTGCTCTGGCCGCCGATCATCCTCGGCGGCGCGCTGTGGCTGCTGCGGCCGATGAAGGGTGTCATGGTCGCCTTGCAGTACAAGCACAAGGCCAGCGACAGCGGCACGGTCGATTACGACTGATGGCGTGGATTGTGGATGATCTTTGCTGTTCGGGATCTGCGGCGTGAGCGGCGAAGCGCGGCGCTTCCGGCCGACGCTTTGGTCGAGCCTATGCAGTCTTATCGCCTTGGCCATTTTGATCGGCCTGGGAACTTGGCAGATCCAGCGCCTGGCCTGGAAAGAGGCACTGATCGCGGAAGTCGCCGCGCGCGCCGGGGGGCCGGCAGTCGTCCTGCCCGATCCGCTCGCTGACCCCGCCGGGCTGGTCTACACCCGGGTGCGCGTCGCCGGGCGCTTTCTACATGAAAAGGAACTCTATATCGCCTCGCGGACCCTGAAGGGTGCTGTCGGGTTCCACGTCGTCACGCCCCTGCGCCTCGACGACGGCCGCGTCGTTCTCGTCGATCGCGGCTGGGTGCCGCCGGAAAAACAGTTTCCGACGGCGCGCCCGGAGGGTCAGACCGCGGGCGCGGTCGAATTGGAAGCTATTGTGCGGCGGGGTGGCTGGACCGGATTGGACTTGGCGCGACCAGCCAACGACCCGGAGGACGGGCTCTACGTCTGGTTCGACCTGCCAACCATGGCGCTTCATGCCGGACTCGATGGCGCTTTGACCGACGTCTACCTTGAGGCCGCGGCGGCGGAAAACCCGGGTGGCTATCCCATCGGCGGACGCACCCGCCTGGATCAGCCGAACAATCACCTGCAGTATGCCCTGACGTGGTATGCCCTGGCAGCGGTTCTGGCGGTGATTTATATGCTCTACAGTTATCGCAGGGGTGGCGACTGATCCCGCATCCATCGCAAAACCGAGGAGCAAGCCGAGGAGCAAGCCGAGGAGCAAGCATGACGGCCTATGAGACCCTGTCCACGCGTTTTAAGCGCATCGCCGCCCTCAACGAGGCCGCCGGCATCCTGCACTGGGACATGTCGACGCTGATGCCGAAGGGCGGCGCCGCGGCGCGCACCGAGCAGTTGACAGCCCTTGGGCTGACCTGTCACGAGCTGATGAACGACGCTGACCTGGGCGATCTATTCGCCGCCGCCGAGGTCGATCTCGGTGAAAATACCGCCGGCTGGCAACGGGCCAACTTGCGCGAGATGCGGCGTCGCTGGCTGCATGCGACCGCCGTCGAGGCCGAACTGGTCGAGGCCCAGACCAAGGCCGGCAAAAAGTGCGAGATGATTTGGCGCGAGGCCCGCCCCGACGCCGATTTCGCCGCCGTGCTGCCGGCCCTGCGCGAGGTTCTGAACCTGGCGCGCCAGGAGGCTGCGGCCAAGGCCGCCGCCTTTGGCTGTACGCGCTACGACGCCCTGCTCGACCTCTACGAGCCCGGCGGCTCGGCGGCGAAGATCGATGTCGTCTTCGATGATCTCGCAGCCTTCCTTCCGGGTTTTCTTGCCGCGGCCCTTGAACACCAGGCGCGCGCGCCACAGGCCGTGCCCTTGGCGGGACCGTTCGCGATCGACCTGCAAGAAAAGCTGGGCCGTCGCCTGATGCAGGCCCTCGGTTTCGATTTCGCGCATGGCCGTCTCGATGTCTCGCTGCATCTTTTTTGCGGTGGCGTGCCCGACGACGTGCGCATCACAACGCGCTACGACCGCGATGATTTCATGAAGGCGCTGATGGGCGTGCTGCACGAGACCGGCCATGCGC
>JAJFGM010000239.1 GCA_021776145.1 Kiloniellaceae bacterium
ACTTCCGCCGCCAGGTCGAGCGCTTCAAGATCCGCGGCTCGTCGGGCAAACTCAACATCGCCCTCGACGGCATGCCCGAATTCACCGGCGTTCCCAAGGACTGTCCGGCCCTGCGTGGCGACATGCACGTCACCGATTCCATGGAACGGCTGGAACGTGCCTACGACGACTGGAAGAGCGGCACCTGGTCGAAAGATCCCTACGTCGACATGCTGATCCCGACACAGATCGACCCGACCATGGCACCGCCGGGCAAACACTACATGACCATCTTCGTCCAGTACGCGCCGCCCTATCTGGCCGGCGGCGAAGTCTGGGACGGGCCGAACCGCGACGCCTTCGGGCAGACGGTGATTGACCAAATCGCCGCGCACAGCCCCAACTTCAAGGACCTTATCCTGCACGCCGAGGTGCGCACGCCCTGGGATCTGGAAAACGAGGTCGGACTGACCGAAGGCAATATCTTCCAGGGCGAGCTGACCATGGATCAGCTGCTCTTCAACCGCCCGGTCCCCGGTTTCGCGCAGTACCGCACGCCGATCAAGGGCCTTTACATGTGCGGCTCCAGCACCCATCCCGGCGGCGGTGTCATGGGCGCGCCCGGCGCCAATGCGGCGCGCGAGATGATGCGCGACTTCGGCGTGCGCGGCGAATTCGCCCGGGCCGGAGCGAGGTAGGTCATGGCCGAACGATTCGACAGCATCGTCATCGGCGCCGGCCACAATGGCCTCGTCTGTGCCGCCTATCTGGCGCGCGCCGGGCGCCGCGTCCTGGTCCTCGAAGCGGCCGAGGAATGCGGCGGCGGGGCGATGACCCGCACCTTCGCGCCTGGCTTCAAGGTGTCGGCCTGCGCCCACATCCTCAACATGCTGCACCCCAAGGTCGCCGGCGACCTGCAGCTCGACAAACACGGGCTCGAACTGGCCGCGGCGAACCTGCCGACCGTCGCCCTCGGCGCCGAGGGACAGTGGGCCTCGATCGACGGCGACCGCGTTTCGGGCGCGGTTAGCGACACGGACAAGACGGCCCTGCCGGCGCTACGCCATCGCCTCTTGCGCCTGGCCGCGGCCCTGCAACCGGCTCTGCAGACCGTGCCGCCACGCCTCGGCACACATGACTGGCAGGATAGGCTCAGCCTGCTCAAGCTCGGCTGGAAACTGCGTCAACTCGGCCGCGACGACCTGCGCGAATTTCTCCGCATCGCCGGCATGAATGTCGCCGACCTGGTCGAGGACAGCCTCGACAGCGATCTGCTGCGAGGCGCCCTGGCCCTGGATGCCGTGCTCGGTACGCACCTCGGCCCACGCTCGCCCAATTCGGTCCTCACCCTGCTCTATCGCCTGACCGGCCAGGCCGCTGGACAGCAAGGCGCCCTGGCGCTACCGCGCGGTGGGATGGGGGCGGTCACGGCCGCCCTGGCCAAATCCGCCAAAGCCGCCGGCGCGGTGATCCGGACCGGCGCCCCGGTCGCGCGAGTCCGCATCACCGCCGACCGCGCCGATGGAGTGGTTCTCGAAAACGGCGAGGAAATTTCCGCTGCCTGCGTCGTTTCCGGCGCCGATCCCAAACGCACCTTCCTCGACCTCGTCGGCCCGCGCCATCTCGACACCGCGTTCGTGCGGCGCATCGCCAATTTGCGCATGCGCGGCAACGCCGCGAAACTGCATCTGGCACTCGAAGGGCTGCCCGCCTTCACCGGCCTAGACGCCGGCCAGCTGGCCGGGCGCCTGGTCATCGCGCCCGGTGTCGACTATGTCGAGCGCGCCTTCAACCATGCCAAATACGGCGAGTATTCCGCGGCACCGGCTTTTGAAATCACCCTTCCGACCCTGGCCGACCCGGCGCTCGCGCCGGCCGGTAAACATGTGCTTTCAGCCATCGTTCAGTACGCCCCCTACAGCTTGAAGGAAGGCTGGGACCGAGCCCGCGACGTCTTCTTGCAGAAGACAATCGATTGCCTCGCGACCTACGCGCCGGACCTGCCGGGACTGATCTCCGCCAAACAACTGCTTACGCCACTCGACCTCGAACGCGAGCATCGCATGACCGGTGGCCACTGGCACCACGGCGAGCTCGCTTTCGACCAGATCCTGATGATGCGGCCGGTGCCCGGGGCGGCACAGTACGCCAGCCCCCTGCCCGGCCTTTATCTGTGTGGCGCCGGCGCCCATCCCGGCGGCGGCGTCATGGGCGTCGCGGGCATGAACGCGGCCGGACAGATCCTTGCCAGGGCGCGCGCGGCATGAGCCAAGAGCTTTACCACAGCCAAGTGCAGCAAACGGCTTTCCACGCGCGCGCGGCCGCCGCCTGCCGGACCAACGAGTGGGGACGTTGGGCCGGCTTCACCACCGTGACCTGCTACGACAATGTCGAGCTGGAATACTTCGCAATCCGCAACTCGACGACGCTCTTCGACCTCTCGCCGATGATGAAGTACCGCGTCTCCGGTAAAGACGCCGAAGCCTACCTGAACCGCCTGGTGACCCGCGACGTCGGTAAACTGAAACCAGGTCGCGTCGCCTATGTCGTCTGGTGCGACGAGGCCGGCCACGTGCTCGACGACGGCACGCTGTTCCGCTTCTCGCGGACGGACTTCCGCCTCTGCGCCCAGGAACGCCACCTGGTCTGGCTGACCGCATCGGCGCTCGGCTTCGATGTTGTGGTCGAGGACGTCAGCGAAGAGGTCGCCGCATTGGCCCTGCAAGGCCCAACCTCCTGCGCAGTGCTCAAGAACCTGGGCTTCGAGGGCATCGAAAACCTGCGCCCCTTCGGCCTTGAGGAGCGCGCTTTTGGCGGCGGCAAGCTGACGATCTCGCGCACCGGCTTCACCGGCGACCTCGGCTACGAGATCTGGCTTCCGCCGACCCTGGCCGAACCGCTGTGGGACGCCTTGATGGCCGCCGGCCATGATCACGACATCCGCCCGATCGGCTCGGCGGCCCTGGACCTGGCCCGTATCGAGGCCGGTTTCATCGCCGCCAATGTCGATTTCATGGCCGCCGATCAGGTCGTCCGCCGCAATCGCGGCCGCTCGCCCCTCGAGCTGGGCCTGGCCTGGCTGGTCGACTTCGAGAAAGGCCACTTCAACGGCCGCCGGGCGCTGCTGCGGGAAGCCAAGGAAGGCTCGCGCACCCTGCTGGTGGGGCTCGACATCGAAGGCAACAAGCCCGCCAACGGCGCCCTGGTTTATTACAACAAACGCCGCGAGGTCGGGCACATCACCTCGGCCATGTGGTCGCCGACGGCCAAGAAGAACATCGCCCTGGCGGTCATCAAGAACCCCTATGGCGCGACCATAACCGATAACCTTTGGGTCGAAATCTACGTCTTGAAGGAATTGAAGTGGGACAAGCTCATGGCTCGGTGCCGCCTGGTCGAGCGTCCCTTCTACGATCCGCCGCGCCGCAAGGCGGTTCCCGCCCTCGATTTCTGAATCCGGCGGGCGCCCCGCGCCTGGACGCAAACGAACAGCAAGGAAAGCGACGCGCTCATCATGGATAATACCTTCGACACCAGTCTGTTGCAGGAGCAGGACAACAGCGTCATCCACCCCTGGGACGATTTCGCCAAGGTGGACGAAAACCGGCGCACCATCATCAGCCACTCCGACGGAATTTACGTCTATGACAGCGACGGCAACCGCCTGATCGACGGACCGGCCGGGATGTGGTGCGTCAATATCGGGCACGGGCGCAAGGAAATCGCCGAAGTGATGGCGGCGCAGGCGCTGAAGATGCCCTATTATTCGCCTTGGAGCATCGGCACACAGCCGGCCGCCGCGCTCGGCGAGAAACTCGCCCAATTGGCGCCCGGTGACCTCGATCACGCCTTCTTCACCACCGGCGGTTCGACCGCCGTCGATTCGGCCCTGCGCTTCGTCATGTTCTACAACAACATCCGTGGCCGGCCGCAGAAGAAACACATCATTTCGCGGCACAACGGCTATCACGGCAGCACCTATCTGGCGGCCTCCTGTTCCGGCAAGGAGCGGGACAAGAGTTACCTGGACTTCGAGACCGGCTTCGTCCACCAACTGCCGTCACCCAACCCCTACCGCCGTCCCGAGGGCATGGATCTGGCGGACTTTTGCACCGCAACGGTGGCGGAGTTGGAAAACAAGATCCTTGAAATCGGCGCCGACAGGGTCGCCGCTTTCATCGCCGAACCGATTCTCGCCTCGGGTGGAGTCATCGTGCCGCCGCCTGGCTACCACCGCCAATGCCTTGAGGTCTGCCGGCGCCACGAGGTGCTTTACATTTCCGACGAGGTGGTCACCGCCTTTGGCCGGCTGGGGCACTTCTTCGCGTCCGAGGCGGGCTTCGACATCGTCCCCGACATCATCACCACCGCCAAGGGCCTGACCTCGGGATACATTCCCATGGGCGCGGTGCTGATCTCGGACGCCCTGATCGCCGATATCAAGAGCGACAAGGCGGCCGGCGCGGTCTTCTCCAACGGCTTCACCTATTCCGGTCATCCCGTCGCCGCCGCGGTGGCGCTGAAGAACATTGAAATCATCGAGCGCGAGGGCCTGCTCGAACATGTGCGGGACGTCGGCCCCTACTTTCAGGCGCGTCTCCGCGAACTGCGGGACATCCCCATCGTCGGCGACGTGCGCGGCGAAGGTCTGATGGCCTGCGTCGAATGCGTCATCAGCCAGAACAGCCGCGAAGCGCTGTCGCTCGACCACGAGATCGGCGGCCGCATCGACGCCCACTGTCAGGCCCTTGGACTCATCGTCCGGCCGCTGATCAACATGTGCGTCATGTCCCCGCCCCTGACCATCAGCCGGACACAGATCGACGACCTGGTCGGCATCCTGCGCCAGGGGATCGAGCGCGCCATGCGGGACGTGCGGCGCGAAGGCCTGTGGAACGGCTAAGCGTCTGTTCAAGATTAGGACCAAGCGGGTGCGGACACTCTACGATCCCGTCATTTACGACGACACACAAGCGGTCCCGAGCTATTGGGAGGCAACCGGTCCGGCACGCCTCGACGCACCGCCGCTGACGACCAGTGAAAGCTGCGACGTCGCCATCATCGGCGGCGGCTACACCGGACTGTCGGCGGCCTTGCACCTGGCGCGCGATCACGGCGTCGACGTCAAACTGCTGGAAGCCGGCCACATCGGCTGGGGTGCCTCGGGCCGCAACGGCGGGTTCTGCTGTCTGCCTGCCGCCAAGCTCTCCATCGCCCAGATGATAAAACGCTACGGCCTGGAAGAGACCAAGCGTTTCTACGCCGCCCAGGTCGACGGCATCGACCTGGTACGCAGTCTCGGCGCAGACGAAAACATCGACTTTGATTTGTGCGGCGACGGCAATCTGGAGGTCGCCCACCACCCCTCGCGCCTTGCCGAACTGGAAGAGAGCGCGCGGGCGCTGAGCGAGCTCTTTGGCATCAAGACAGAGACCTTCTCGCGCGCAGCCTTTACCGAAATCGGACACGACTCGAACGAACAATTCGGCGGCATCAAGATGCACGTCGGTTTTGCCCTGCATCCCCTGAAGTTCGCTATCGGCGTGGGGGCCGCCGCGCGGCGCCGCGGCGCCGCGCTCTACGCACACAGCCGGGTTGTCGCCTGGGAGCGGGACGCGCGCGGCCGCCACCTTTTGAAGACCAGTGGTGGAGAACTCAGCGCCAAACGCGTCATCATCGCCACCAACGGCTTCACCCGTGAAGGTATGCATCCGGCACTCGATGGTCGTCTGTTGCCGGTGTTGTCGAACATCGTCACGACACGACCGCTGAGCGGCGAAGAGCTCGCCGCCCAATCCTGGCACACCGACAATCCGATCTGCAATTCGCGCGAGTTGCTGTTCTACTACCGCATGCTTCCCGACCGCTCGTTCCTATTTGGCGCGCGCGGCGATGTCACCGGCCGCGAGGCCGATGGCTTGCGTGTTCGCGACTGGATGAAACGGCGCCTGGGAGAGGTCTTTCCGGCCTGGCGCGATGTGCCGCTGTCGCATTTCTGGCGCGGCCTGGTCTGCATGACGCGCAAAATGACGCCGTCAATCGGCCAACTGGAGGAGGACTCGAGCGTCTACTACGGCTATGCCTATCATGCCAACGGGGTCAACACCGCACCCTGGGCCGGACGCGCCCTGGCGCGAATGATCGCCGAACCCAGCCACCGCGATGCCGAGTTGCCCGCCATGCTCGCCGGTCCGCCACCGCGCTTTCCCTTTGCTGGCCTCAGGCCCTGGTATCTACGCGCGGCGTACCAGTTTTACCGCCTGCGCGACGCACGCGGATGAAACCGCGCGCGGCGGCCGTGGACTGCTACGGAGAGCCGACCATCATCGCCGAGCCAGGTCGGCGTTGACCCGCGCAACATCGCCGGCGGCCGGCGCTTCGGCCAGTTCGGCGACCGGCAAGGCGGAACGCACCCAATCCTGAAAATGGCACAGCACGACCTCCTTGTCGGAGAGCAATCCGCTGGTGTAGCTGCTCGACCCGAGACCGCATTGCACGGACGCGGTGAGCGCTCTGTCCTCCGCCTGGACCTGCCAGTTGATGCGCCGGTTTAGATAACGCGCGGCGCGGGTCTCGCGGCGCTCGTCGGGACGACCGTAGGTGCGGCCGCGCAGGCGCGTGCGGCCGGGCCCCAGGGGAATGAACTGGAAAAAGTCGACGGACTCGGGATAGACGTCGAAGCTGACACCGGGGAAGAGCGAAAAATACGACCAGCGCCGTTTCAGCTCCGCCGGCAGATGCGGCATGTCCGGCAAGAGGCTGTGATAGCGCTCGATACTCCAGCCCTTGGCCGGTTTTTCGCGCAGTACGTGACTGAGGCGGCTGACGCCATGCGGATGCGCCTCGCGGTCATAGTCCCGGCCCATCAGGCCAAAGAGCCCGGGATGCCCGCTCGCGAAGTGATAGTCCTCGAGATAGTTGTCCCAAACGTTCTTCCAGTCGATCTCGACGACCTCTTCCCAGATCTCTCCAATCGGCTGCATATCGGCGACGCCATAGGGTGCCAGTTCGTCGGCGAAGGGGGCCATGCGCTCGGCGACCGAGGGTCCCTTGCCGCTGAAACGCAGGAAGACAAAACCCTGCCAGATCTCCAGTTTCAACGGCACCAAGCCGAAGCGCGAGCTATCGAAGGGCGGAAAGGATTTCTGCGCCGGCACCGCCTTCAACGTGCCGTCCAGGTCGTACATCCAGCCATGATAGGGACAGCGAATGACCCCCGGGCAATTGCCGCGTTCATCGGTCACGACGGCGTGGGCCCGGTGCCGGCAAACATTGTGGAAGGCCCTGACCCGATCGTCCTTGCCACGCACGACAAAAGCACGCTCGCCCAAAAGGTCGAGACTGGCGTAGTCACCGACGGCCGGAACATCGCTGACGTGGCAGCAGATCTGCCACTCCTTGAGGAAGAGTTCGCGGCGCTCGAGCTCGAAGAACTCGACATTGTCATAGACCCAGGCCGGCAATGTCTCCGGTTTCGTGGTCGCCGTCTGCGCTACCGGGACGGCAGTGTTGGCGGCCGGAAAGACACCCGGAAAGACGCTTGCCAAATAGGCGCGACAGAGGCGCTTGCCCTCTTCGCGATCATTGTTTCTAGGTTCGGCGAGCAAGTTCTGCCACAGGCATTCGATGAGGCCACCGAGCCCACGCCCAATTGCTTCCGCATCGCCGTGCGTCTGGCCGCATTGATCCAAGATCGTCCGACAAAGAGAGACGATCGCCGCCTGATAGTCGCGATCAACCGCGCCAAAGACCTTGAGGTATTCCGCCCGCGCCCGCGCCTCGCCCCAAAACCCGTACCAGACCGACATCTTGCGCGGGTCCGATAGCACCGGATCGAAACTTGCATCGATCAGCGCCAACAACGCTTCGCGCGGCCGATTGTCGGCCCCAGCCAACGCCGCGCGCTGCGCCGCTTCGAATTCCGCGGCAACATGCTGCAAAGTCGCCAGGAGCAAGGCGTCCTTGCCGGCAAAATGGAAATTCACCGTGCCGCCGGACAGCCCGGCAATCTTCGCCACCCGCGCCGTCGTCGTCCGCGATAGGCCAAAGTCGGCAATGGACTGAATGGTCGCTTCGATCAGTTGTAGACGACGATTTTTCCGTCCTTCCGGTTTTTCGCCGGGCGCGGGCTTCCAAGCCAGATCGGACTCCATGGGCAGATCTCCCAAAAGGCGGCGAACCCCACAACCTAGCAGCCTTTGAATAGTTGTTCAATTTTTCCGAATGATCGTTTAATATGGTCCTCGACAGTGCAGGCCGCCGGCGATTGAGCGGAACGTTATGTCACGCGTTTGTCGGTGGAACGTTACGTCTGCTTGCCGTATTTTGAGTATCAATCGGGGTTTGCCGGTCATTTGACCCGAACAGGAAAGGAGCCGAATCGTGCGCGCCTTTTTCAGTATTTCCCTGTTGCTGCTGTCAGCTGTTTTGCCGCTCTCGGCCGCCAAGGCGGCGCCACAAAGCCTCGGTGTCATCGCATCCGACGGCATCGTACCCCTGCACTGCGTCAATGGCGTCTGTAGCGCCGAACTGAGCAGCTTCTGCCTGCAGCCGAATCGCCGCGTTCCGCCGCCGGGTACGGAGTACAGCGCATTTGACGACGAGGCCGTGACGCTCGTCCTGACCATGCCGGACGGCACAATCCAGCGTACCGCGGCACCGGGTCATCTGCGATTCGTCAGCTCGCGCAACTACACCGCGGTGACAGCCAGTATCGCCGCCCTTGACGTCACGCGCATGGGAGCGGTCGCCGCCGCCGTGGAAATCGGCGAGGGCATGACACTGCTGCCCGTCCCCAGGTTGGGTGACCTAGAACCGCAAAGCGACGCGGATATCGAACTCGCCGTCGCGGCGCGGCGCGGCACCGGAACGCGGATCGTCGATCACGACGACGATGCCACCGCCGCCCGCGCCCTCAACCTCGTCATCAACCAGCTTTCGCCAGAAGCCCATGCCAGTGTGACACCGCGCGAAGCGCTGTGGCGCAATGCCTTGCAAATAGGCCAAACAAACTTTGACGGGTCGGGGATGAGCCGCGCCGCGAAGCTTTACCGCGCTTGCCAAACGCCGCACGACAACGATGCTGCGCTGCGCTGGTGTCTTCAGCTACGCCATGACGGGCTCGTCATTCGACTCAACAGCGACTATTGGGAGGCATTGAGAACCGGAAGTTGAACTGACGGTCACTTAAATTTGGGCACTGTTTGGGCGGATAGAAGCCGCTGCATGCAGCGC
This sequence comes from Kiloniellaceae bacterium, assembly GCA_021776145.1. GTDB lineage: Bacteria > Pseudomonadota > Alphaproteobacteria > Kiloniellales > Kiloniellaceae > JAJFGM01. Next base: position 9,214 of record JAJFGM010000239.1, read on the forward strand.
GACGTGCCGGATCGAGCCGGCGGTTGCAGGAGGAGGTCGGCCGCACCAGCGAGAGAGTTCACTTGATCGTGGAAGGGTGCTACGGTTTTTCGAAATTCATGGGTATTGGGAAAAAGGCCGGATTGCTTCTTCACCCGGGCCCTTGTTGAAAAGAAGAAATCAAAATCGAACAGTGGAGGACGTTATGAAGTTTGTTTCCAAATTCGCCTTGACCGGTGCTGCCGCCCTGGGCTTGGCCCTGGGCGCGACCGCGGCATCCGCCGAAGGCACGCTCAACGTTTACAATTGGGCGGAATACATTGCCGAAGACACGATCGAGAACTTCGAAAAGGAGTTCAACATCGAGGTCACCTACGATAACTACGACTCCGTCGAAACCGTCGATGCGAAACTTCTAGCGGGCAACACCGGCTACGACGTCGTCAGTCATTCAGGCAGTTCCCTGGCTCGACTGATTCCGGCCAAAATCCTAATGCAACTCGACAAGTCGAAGCTGCCCAATCTGGAACATATGCGGCCCGAGATTATGGCCCAGCTGGACACTTGGGATCCGGATAACAATCACATCATTCCCTTCATGTGGGGCACTCACGGCGTCACCTACAATGCCGAGCTGGTGAAAAGCGTTCTGCCGGACGCGCCGATCGGGTCTTTGGATCTGATCTTCAAACCCGAAAACATGGAAAAGCTAGCCAAGTGCGGCGTATCATTCCTCGACTCGCCCGGCGACGTCGTTCCAATGGCTCTGGCATATCTGGGACTGGACCCGGCCTCGACCGACAAGGCGGATTACAAGAAGGCCGAAGAGATGCTCTTGAAGGTGCGTCCCTACATCAAGACCTTCGACAACTATGCCTACCAGAAGATGCCGGAGAAGGAGTTCTGTGTCGCGGTGACCTGGGGCCCGGATGGTCTGCTCGCCATGTCAGGCGCAGAGGAAGCAAATACCGGCGTGGTCTTGGATTTCTTCCTGCCGCCGGGACAAGGCGCCGCCAACCTCTGGATCGATGGATGGGTCATTCCCGCGGACGCGAAAAACATCGAAAACGCGCACCTGTTCCTGAACTACATGATGCGCCCGGAAGTGGCCGCCAATGACAGCAACTACACCTGGTACGCCACAGCGAACAAGACGGCGCTGCCCATGGTGGACGAGGCCGTCACAGGGAGCCTCGCGGCCTACCCTTCGTCGGAACAGGTGGGAATGATGTATACGGGGGTTCCATTGCCACCAAAGATCGAGAAAGTGCGCACCCGAACCTGGACAAAATTCAAGTCCGGTACCTAAGTGTGCCAAACCGGGGTGCCATCATGCTTATGATGGCACCCTTTCTTCTTGACGCCTATCGGCAGATCTTGGATTCGGGTGGGGGGCCAATCGAATGAGTCAAGATGCCAAGGATCCCGAACGGCCCTGGACGGATCCCACGGCCAAGCCGTTCATCACGGTTAGGGGCCTGAGCAAGCGCTTTGGTCTCTTTACCGCTGTCGACAATGTCGATTTGAACATCTACCAGGGCGAACTTTTTTCCCTGCTTGGTGGTTCCGGCTGCGGAAAAACGACGCTGCTGCGCATGCTCGCCGGATTTGAAACTCCGAGTTCGGGCTCGATCTACATCGATGACATCGATATGACCGACGTTCCGCCTTACGAGCGCCCGGTCAACATGATGTTTCAGTCTTACGCGCTGTTTCCCCACATGACCGTCGAGCGCAACGTTGCCTATGGGCTCGAGCGCGACGGCGTCGACAAGGGCGAGATCATACAACGCGTTGACGAAATGCTTGCAATGGTGGAGCTGTCGCAATTCGCGAAACGCAAACCGCACCAGTTGTCCGGCGGCCAGCGTCAAAGAGTCGCCCTGGCGCGGGCGCTGGTAAAGCGGCCGAAGGTGCTTTTGCTGGACGAGCCCTTGGGCGCTCTCGACAAACGACTACGCGAACA
>JAJFGM010000240.1 GCA_021776145.1 Kiloniellaceae bacterium
CTGCGACCCGGCGCCGAGACGGTAGCACGGCTGGGCGGCCTGCATCACTTCATGAACTGGCCTGGCCCAATCCTCACGGATTCCGGTGGATATCAGGTCATGTCCCTGGCCGGTCTGCGCCAAATCTCGGAAGCAGGGGTGACCTTTCGCTCACACCTTGACGGCGCGGCGCATGAGTTGACGCCGGAACGCGCGATCGAAATCCAGCACTTGCTGGATTCCAACGTCACCATGGTTCTCGACGAGTGCACACCCTTTCCGGCCAGCCACGAGGTCGCGGAGGTTTCGATGCAGCGCTCGATGCGTTGGGCCGCGCGCTGCCGCGAGCGTTTCCAGCGACGCCCGGGATACGGTCTTTTCGGTATCGTCCAAGGCGGCGTCTACGCCGACCTGCGGCGAGCCTCGTCGGAAGCGCTGATCGATATCGGCTTTGACGGCTACGCCGTCGGAGGGCTTGCCGTTGGCGAAGGGCAAGAGGTCATGTTCCGCGTCCTTGAGGACACAGTGCCGCACCTGCCACGGCAACGGCCGCGCTATCTGATGGGAGTCGGCAAACCCGCCGATATCGTCGGCGCCGTGCAGCGTGGCATCGACATGTTCGACTGCGTGCTGCCAACGCGTTCCGGCCGTACGTCGCAAGCTTTCACCCGGCACGGCACCGTCAACCTACGCAACGCCCGGCACCGCGAGGATCCGCGCCCCTTGGACGAAGGCTGCAGCTGCCCGGCCTGCCGCGACCACAGCCGCGCCTATCTGCATCATCTGACCAAGGCAGGCGAAATGCTCGGGCCGATCCTCTTGACCCTGCACAATCTGCATTATTATCAGGATCTCATGGCCGGGCTGCGCGACGCCATTGAAACCAACGACCTCGACGACTTCGCCGCCGACTTCGCCAGCAGCCAAGAGGCCGGCGACATCGCCTCGCTTTAGATCAGGCGCCGAGCCTTCCACGGTTCTGAATTTAGACGCCTTCGACGACCAGGAGGTCGCGCACGGCAGCGTCCTTTTGAAACTCCCAGGCTTCTTGATATTCCGGCGAATTGTAGCAAGCAACCGCGTCCTCGACGGTGGGAAAGGCGACGACCACATTGCGGGCGCGCTCTTCGCCCTCGAAAGTCACACAACGACCGCCGCGTGCCAGAAACTCACCGCCGTGCTTGGCAATCGCCGGGCCGGCCCGCTTGGCGTATTCGCCGTACGCGGCCTCGTCGGTGACCTTGACCCGTCCGATCCAATAAGCCGTCATGAAGTCTCTCCTCATTTTCTCAAATTTCGCCCGTTCGCCGGTTCGGCGCCAAGGCAAACTAACGCTTTTTCAAGCGGCCGGAAACCAGATCTCCGGACCCAAATCCGGTCACCGTTGCAAGCCTTGTCGTCAGCTGGAGACCTGTAGCGCCTTGGGCAGAATGAAGCCCTGCACGGCATACCTGCGCCGACCCAGCGTCTTACCGGGCGTGTACCAGACCCGGACCTGGGACCAGTCATTGGCGGCGGAGACGTCGATGACCGGAGTATCGAGGTGAATGCGGCCATGGTTCAACCAATTGGCGTGACGCACCACGATTTCACGTGGACCCCGCACTTCGGTCACCACGGCGATATGACCCAGGCGCAGGCGTTGGCTGCGGGCAAGAACGAGAATGGCACCGGCAAGGGGGTTTCGGCTGCGGGTATAGCGGCCTTCCGCGGCCTCCCACCAGGTCCAGGCATCGCCACGAAGGGCGACTTGCGTCAAGCGGCGCGCGTAGGGAACGCATTGAAGAGGCGCCTCGGCAACGACGATACGTGGCTGTGCGGTCGGCGCGGCCGCGCTTACAACGGGTGTCGGCTGGCCGCCACAAGCCACCAAGCCGAGAAACAACAGGAGTGACGCCATCTGCCGGCGCATGGGATACCCAATCGCTACCGCGTTGCCTAATTGCGCAAGGATTGCACGCCTTTGCTTGACGATTCGTCAAGCCGATGGAAGTGCTATCTCGGGCAGCCGCAAATACGCTAGATTTGGCGCCGTTCAAACTCATCGAGGAAGATCGCGAGCCGCATGGAAAAAAACGATGCAAGCGGGCTGACGCAACTCGGCGCCAAAACGCCGCTGCCGCCATCACCACAAGACGCGGAACTGGAGACCGTTCCCAACGGTCACCCCTGCAGCCTTTATCTGATCCGCTTTACCTGTCCCGCATTCACCTCGATCTGCCCGGTGACCGGGCAGCCGGATTTCGCACATCTGGTGATCGACTACGCGCCGCAAGACCTGCTGGTCGAGAGCAAATCTCTGAAACTTTACCTCGGATCCTATCGCAATCACGGCGCCTTCCACGAGGACTGCACCCTGGCCATCGCCAAGCGGCTCGAAAATCTTCTGACGCCGTTGTGGCTACGCATCGGCGGCTATTGGTACCCGCGCGGCGGCATGCCGATCGACGTCTTCTACCAATCCGGCCCAGCGCCCGAGGGTCTGTGGCTGCCCGACCAGGGGGTGGCAAACTATCGTGGCCGAGGCTGATCGCGGGGCGCCTGACGCAGCCGGAAACGGGCCACCGACCGACCTCCGGGAAGCCATTCGGCACCAGGCCCTGGGGCTTGGTTTCGACGCGGTCGGTTTTGCCGCCGCCGAGCTGCGCCAGGATGCACGTGAAGGCCTCGCCGCGTTCCTGGCGCGTGGCTATCACGGCGATATGGGCTGGATGGCAGCCAACGTCGAGCGCCGCGGCGAACCACGCCGGCTTTGGCCGGGCGCCCGTTCGATCGTCGCGTTGGGGCTGAATTATGGGCCGGCTGAAAACCCTCTTGATACGCCGCCGCGAACAGACCAGGGCGTCATTTCGGTCTATGCGCGCGGCCGCGATTATCATGACGTCTTCAAGAAAAAGCTGAAGGCGCTGGCGCGCTGGATGGCAGCGAGCCTGGAAGCCGAGGTCAAGGTCTTCGTCGATACGGCGCCGGTGCTGGAAAAACCGCTGGCCCAGGCAGCCGGTATCGGCTGGCAGGGCAAACACACCAATTTGGTGTCCCGCGAGTTCGGGTCCTGGCTGTTCCTTGGCGAAATCTACTGCGATCTAGAGCTGGCGGCCGAGGAGTCGGGCGTCGACAGCTGCGGTCGCTGCCGGCGCTGCCTCGATGTCTGCCCGACACAGGCATTCCCGCAGCCCTATCAGTTGGACGCGAGACGCTGCATCTCCTATCTCACCATCGAACACAAGGGGCACATTCCGCGCGACCTGCGCAGGCCCATGGGCAATCGAATTTACGGTTGCGACGACTGCCTGGCGGTCTGCCCGTGGAATAAATTCGCCACACCCGGAACGGAACCGAAATTGGCCGCGCGCAGCGAACTCGAGGCGCCCGCCCTGGCCCAACTCGCGAATCTTGACGATGCCGCCTTCCGCGCTCTCTTCTCCGGATCGCCGATCAAGCGAATCGGCCGCGATCGCTTTGTGCGCAATGTCCTGATCGCACTCGGCAACAGCGGTGACCGACACAGCCTCCCCGTCGTCGAAGCCCGCCTGCGAGATCACTCCGCCCTGGTCCGCGCCATGGCGGTATGGGCCTTGGCTGAGCTGTCCACCCGCGACTATTTCGCCGCCGCTAGGGCGCAGCACTTGCCGAGCGAAAGCGATGCCGAAGTACGCGCCGAATGGGATGAAGCATGGCGATCCGCGGCGATCGAAACGGCACCACCGGATCAATTTCCATAGGCCTATTTATTCGACCGCATCTTGACCGCTGGCCGGAATCAAGCGTTTGCGATTCGAGCTCTGAGCCACGCCGGGCCGGCAGACAAATGTTGCACGATAAGGCTGGAACAGGCCGCAACCGTTCCAGAAAAAATCCTGGCCATAGAAGGCGACCCTGCCGCCTTTGCAGAACTCCTTGGCGGCATCCTCGACCTGCTGCGGCGTATTCAGCTGTCGGCTGTAACACAGCGAAACCGGTTGGGTCTTACCAATCGGATCCCACACATAGTCGCGCGGTTTTTCCGTCGTATCAGCCAGATTCGACCCGATATAGCTGTAGGCCGGGCCCGGCGACCCAACTACGTAGGGGTCGGATGAACAGGC
>JAJFGM010000025.1 GCA_021776145.1 Kiloniellaceae bacterium
CCACCGGCATGGTCATCGTCTCGGTCATCGCCTTGAGCACGATGATTTGCAACGACCTGGTCATGCCGGTGCGTTTGCGCATGCGATTGCTGCGTCTGACCGAGCGCGGCGACCTGACCGGCCTTTTATTGTTCATTCGCCGCGCCAGTATCGTGCTGTTGCTGATGCTCGGCTACGCCTACTTCCGCTTTATCGGCGAGGCCGACGCCCTGGTGACCATCGGCTTGGTCTCTTTCGCCGCGGTGGCGCAATTCGCGCCGGCGATCGTCGGCGGGATTTTCTGGAAGGGTGGCACCCGCAGCGGCGCGATGCTAGGCCTCGGCCTGGGTTTCGTGGTCTGGGGCTACACGCTGCTGTTGCCGTTCTTCGTACGGCCGGGCTGGCTGCCCATCGATTTCATCGAGTCCGGGCCTTTCGGCATCGCCTTGCTGCGCCCTTACCCGCTGTTCGGATTGCAGGGACTGGATCACCTCTCGCATGCCATGTTCTGGAGCATGCTTGCCAACGTCGGCGGATTCATCGCCGGCTCGCTGTTCAGCCGCCAAGGCCCGATCGAGCGCATCCAGGCGGCGCTTTTCGTCGATGTCTTCCATCACTCCGGAACCGGCGGCAGCTCGCGATTCTGGCGCGGTTCCGCCACGGTTCCCGATCTGCACGGCTTGGTCGTTCGTTTCGTCGGCGCCGAACGCGCCGACCGCGCTTTTGCCGATTATGCCCGGCTGCGCAAGCTCGACCTCGCGCAACTGCGCGAAGCCGACGCCGATCTCGTCAGTTTCACCGAAAGGCTGCTGGCCGGCGCCATCGGATCGGCTTCGGCGCGTGTCATGGTCGCTTCGGTGGCAAAGGGCGAAGTGGTCGGTATCGAAGAGGTTATGCAGATCCTTCAGGAAACCTCGCAGGTCATCGAATACAGTCATCGCCTGGAACAGAAATCGAAAGAGCTGGAAGCCACCACCGGCGAACTGCGCGGGGCTAACGCACGGCTGAAAGAGCTCGACCGCATGAAGGACGATTTCATTTCGACGGTCAGCCACGAGCTGCGCACTCCGCTCACATCGATCCGCTCCTTCGGCGAGATCCTTTTCGACAATCCCGACCTCGACAAGGCCGAGCGCGGCAACTTCCTTGCCGTCATAGTCAAGGAAAGCGAACGCCTGACCCGCCTGATCAACCGCATTCTCGATCTCGCGAAGATGGAAACCGACAATATGGAGTGGCACATGAGCGCCTTCGAGCCCCGCGCCGTCATCGAGGAAGCCATGGAGGGCGCCGGCGGTCTCTTCGCCGAGGACGACCCGCGGCTGGAGATCGAACTCGCCGAACGCCTGCCGGCCGTGCGGGCGGATCGCGATCGCTTGATCCAGGTCATCGTCAACCTTGTCTCCAACGCGGCAAAGTTCTGCCGCGCGCCGGACGGCGTGGTGACGGTGCGGGCCGAGGAAAAGGACGGCGGTCTGTTCGTATCGGTGGCCGACAACGGTCCGGGCGTACCCCTGAAGGAGCGTGAGTTGATTTTCGAGAAGTTTCAGCAGGCCAGCGAGTCCCTGTCCGACAAGCCGCACGGAACCGGTCTCGGCCTTACCATTTCGCGCCAGATCGTCGAGTACTTCGGCGGCAGGATCTGGGTTACCGACCGCGTCGGCGGCGGCGCCGTCTTCTGCTTCACGCTGCCGGCCCTGGCGGTTTCCCCGGCATCGTGCGCCGCCGAAAACGTCGAATAAACGGGCCGGGCCGGTAAACGAAGAACCATGCAATCACGCACCAAGATCTTTGTCCGTCTGGTCCGCGACTGCCTGACCGACTCCCACATCGTGCTGCCGGCGGACGCGACGGTGGAGGGGCTGATTTCGGGCCTGCTGCGGGCCAAGGCCTCCTGCGCCCTGATCGTCGAACCGCAAACCCAGCGACTGACGGGAATTGTGACGGAACAGGACATCACCCGACGAATCGCCCTGCGCTGCGACGGCAGCGAACCGATCGCGGCGATCATGACAAAACCCGTGCGCAGCGTCGGCGATAGCGACCATCTCTATTACGCCATCGCCAGCATGCGCCGCTTCGGCTGGCGCCACATGCCGGTCGTCGACCGCCTTGGCCATCCCGTCGGGCTGGTCGACCTGCACCAGGCCCTGGCAACGACCAGCGAAGGCGTCGTCCGCGATATCGACCGCCTCTGCCAGGAGGGCAGTCTGGACGGGCTGCGCGAAATCAAGGGTGCCCAGGTCGACGTCGCCGCCGACCTGCTCGACGACAACGTCCCGGCGCCCGACATCCAGAACCTGCTGACCCACGTCAACACCGACATCCACCGCCGCATCCTCGAGGCCAACATCGCCGCCATGAAAGACGAGGGTTTGGGCACACCGCCGGTCGGCTTTTGCCTGATCATCATGGGATCGGGCGGGCGCGGCGAAAACTATCTCGGCCCCGACCAGGACAACGGATTCATCCTCGACGACTATCCCGACAGCGAACACACCCGCATCGACGGCTATTTCATCGAGCTGGCCGAACGCTTCAACCGCGACCTCGACACCGTCGGCTTTCCCTACTGCAAGGGCTACGTAATGGCGCGCAACCCGGTGTGGCGCAAGACGCGCAGCCAGTGGAGCGAGCAACTGCGCCTGTGGTGCCGCAAACGTCACACCATCGCGGTGCAGTTTTCCGACATCTTTTTCGACTTCCAGGGCACCTATGGCGAAGTGGCCTGGGCCGACGATCTGCGCGATCAGGTCAGCGTCATGGTCAAGGCGAGCCCGGCCTTCCTCCGCGAGCTGCTGAAAGAGACCTCGCGCGCCCAGGTGGCGCTGGGCTGGTTCGGCAGCTTCGTCACCGAAAAGGACAAGCCCGAACACAAGGGCAAAATGAACCTGAAGCACAGCGGCACGCTGCCCCTGGTCTCCAATTTGCGTATCTTGGCACTGCGCGCCGGAATTAAAGAGACCGGCACCCGCGAACGCATCGACCGGCTGCACGATCTGGGTGTGCTCGACCGCGATGAATGGGACTACCTGCGCGGCGCCTTTCGCCACATCACCCACCTCTTGCTGCGCCAGCAGCTCGCCGACTATCGCGACCCCGGCGTCGAGGTCGGCAACTACGTTCACCCCGACGCGCTGTCGGAACGGGAAAAGGATATCCTCATCAATTCCTTCAAGGCCATCGACGCGCTTGCCAACAGGGTCAAGAATGAGCTCACCGGAGAACTTTTCTAAAGCAAGTCCCAACCGTGTTTGCTCTGGCCCCCGCAAGGGTACTGGCAGAGAAACGCCATGTTAGGACGCAATCGCCGCCGCATCGTGGCAAGCTTCGTCGTTGCGGGCCTCGCCCTGCTCGCGCTGCTCGGCGCCGCAATCTTTCAGCGTGGCATACCAAACGGCGTCGTGGCACAGGCCGCCCTGGCGCTGATCGCCGTGGTCGGGGTCGCCGCCTTGTGGCATGCCTACGAGGTCATCGCCGGACACTACAAGAGCCTGGAGCGTCTGCGTGGCGCGGTGGTCACCTTGAGCGGCGATCCTTCGGCAGTTCTGCCGCCGCTGCGTGGCCAGCGGGGCGGCGTCGAAGTCGAACACCTGCACGCCGCCCTGACCGATCTCGCGGCGCGCGACGCCGCCCGCCGCGCCCTGCCGGACCAGCGCCTCGGCGCCGTCCTCGCGTCGATCTCCGAGGCCATCGTCGTGGTCACCGAGCAAGGCCTGGTGTCGCTGGTCAACTATGCCGCCAAACAGCGCCTCGGCGCGGAACGCATCAAGGTCGGCACCTCGATCTTCGCCGCCCTGTTGCGCGCGCCCTATGAAGAGGCTTTCGCGGCGGCGCGTGGCCAGGCCAGCCCCATCAGCGTGGCATTGGAGACGGTCGACGGCGTCGAAATAGAAGCCCGCTTCGCCTGCCTCGACGAACATGGCGGCGCGGTGCTGTCGATCGCCTGCGACGCGCGCGAACACCGCGCCGAGGTCGAGCACGACCTGGAACTGCACGACCTGCCGCCACCGGCCCAAGCGCCACAAGGCGAAACCCCGCTCGCCGACATGGCGGCCCTGGTCCTGGACTGCGAAACCACGGGTCTGGATGTTGCCCAGGATCGCGTCGTCTCGATTGGCGCCGTCCGCCTGCACGGCCCCCGCATCTACCGCAGCACCACCTTCGACCGCCTGGTCAACCCTGGACTGCCGATCCCGCCGCGCTCGACCGCGGTGCACGGTATCACCGATGCCATGGTCGCCGAGGCCGAGAGCTTCGCCCCGGTTTTCGCGGCACTCGAACCCTTGCAGCGCGACACGGTGATGATCGGCCACAACATCCCCTTCGACATCGCCATGCTGGAGCGTGAATGTCGGCGCGCCGCGGTCGACTGGGTCAGGCCGCTCTTTCTCGACACCTTGCTGCTGGCGGCGCTGCTTGAGCCGTCATTGCAGCGCCTCGACCTGGAAGACCTGGCCGGGCAATTCGGCGTCGAGATCCGCGGCCGCCACACGGCGCTGGGCGACTCCCTGGTCACCGCCGAAGTCTATCGCGCCCTCCTGCCGCGCCTGCAGGCCCGCGGCGTGACCACCCTGGCGGCGGCGCGGGACTTCAGTGAACGCGCCCAGGGGCTGATCAAGCGGCAAAAACAAATGGGCTGGTAGAGCCCGGCCTGCGCCGGGCCTCCACTTCGGCGCCGCCCTGGCGCATTGCGCGGACGCCCGCGATGCGGTAAAAGCCCGCGCCTGGGCGGACCCATTCGCCCGAAACAACTCATTCATCAGCCACAGTTTTCGCGGAGCGCCCCGATGGCGGCCTATCAGTACATCTACACCATGGACCGGGTGTCCAAAACCTTTCCCGGCGGCAAGCAGGTGCTCAAGGACATTCGGCTGTCGTTCCTGCCCGGCGCCAAGATCGGCGTGCTCGGCCTCAACGGTTCGGGCAAGTCGACCCTGATGAAGGTGATGGCCGGTCTCGACAGCGACATTACCGGCGAAGCCTGGGCCGCCGAGGGCGTCAAGGTCGGTTACCTGCCGCAGGAACCGGACCTCGATGCCAACAAGGACGTCGCCGGCAATGTCTTCGACGGCGTGCGCGAGACCAAGGATCTGCTTGACCGCTTCGAGGCCGTCAGCGCCGCCTTCGGCGAGGAAGACGCCGATTTCGACGCCCTCATCGCCGAACAGGGCGAGCTGCAGGAAAAGATCGACGCCGCCGACGCCTGGGACCTCGACCGCAACGTCGAGATCGCCATGGACGCCCTGCGCTGCCCGCCGGGCGCGTCCGACGTGAGCACGCTGTCCGGCGGCGAGCGGCGCCGGGTCGCCCTTTGCCGGCTCTTGTTAGCGAAGCCCGACATGCTGCTGCTCGACGAGCCGACCAACCATCTCGACGCCGAGTCCGTCGCCTGGCTGGAGCGTTACCTGGAAGAATATCCCAGCACCGTCGTGGCGGTGACCCACGATCGCTACTTCCTCGACAATGTCGCCGGCTGGATCCTCGAGCTCGACCGCGGCCAGGGCCTGCCCTTCAAGGGCAACTATTCCTCCTGGCTGGAACAGAAGCAAGCGCGCCGGGCGCAGGAGGAGAAATCCGAATCCGCCCGCCAGAAATCCCTGAAGCAGGAACTGGACTGGGTGCGCCAGGGTGCGCGCGGTCGCCAGGCCAAGTCCAAGGCGCGCCTCCAGGCCTACGAAGCCATGCGCAGCGAACAGGTCAACAAGGCGCCGGAGACCGGCCAGATCGTCGTCCCGCCGGGCCCCCGCCTCGGCGATCTGGTGGTCGAGGCCGAGGGACTGCGCAAGGCCTTCGGCGACAAGCTCCTGATCGAGGACCTGAACTTCAAGGTGCCGCCGGGCGCCATTGTCGGCATTATCGGCCCCAACGGCGCCGGCAAGACGACGCTGTTCCGCATGATCGTCGGCCAGGAACAGCCCGACGCCGGCAGCCTAAAGGTCGGCGATACGGTGAAACTCGGCTATGTCGACCAAAGCCGCGACACCCTGGCGGCGGACAAGACGGTATGGCAGGAGATTTCCGGCGGCCACGAGGTCATCGAGATCGGCAAGTTCGAGACCTCGTCGCGCGCTTACGTAGGTGCCTTCAACTTCCGCGGCGGCGACCAGCAGAAGAAGGTCGGCCAGCTCTCCGGCGGCGAACGCAACCGCGTGCATCTGGCCAAGATGCTGAAGGAAGGCGCCAACGTCCTGCTGCTCGACGAACCGACCAACGGCCTCGACGTCGATACCCTGCGCACCCTCGAAGACGCGCTCCTGGATTTTGCCGGCTGCGCCTTCATCACCAGTCACGATCGCTGGTTCCTCGACCGCATCGCCACCCACATCCTCGCCTTCGAGGGCGACAGTCAGGTCGTCTGGTTCGAGGGCAACTACGAGGACTACGACGC
>JAJFGM010000241.1 GCA_021776145.1 Kiloniellaceae bacterium
GAGACGTTTGCCGCCGCCGTCGATGTGGTCACTTTCGAATTCGAGAACGTACCGTCGGCAACCGCTGCCTTCCTGGCCGAACGGATACCGGTCCGGCCCGGTGCCCTGGCCCTGAAGACCTGCCAGAATCGTCTGCGCGAAAAGGATTTCTGTAACGCCAACCAGGTCCCGACGACGGCCTTTGCCAGAGTCGCGGGTGCCGATGGCCTGGCAAGGGCGGTGGCCGAAATCGGCTTTCCGGCAGTCCTCAAGACCACTGAACTGGGCTACGACGGCAAGGGTCAGGTTGCCCTGCGCGGGGCAAGCGATCTCGCCGGCGCCTGGCAGGCCATGGCCGGCGGCCAGGCCGGGGTCGACGGGATCGTTGAGGCCTTTGTCGACTTTCGCATGGAAATATCGGCCATCGTGGCACGTGGACCTGACGGCGCCCATTGCTGTTTCGACCCCGTGGAAAACCGCCACAAGAACCATATCCTCGACCAAACCATCGCACCGGCGGCGATTGCGCCCGACCTGGCGGCCGAGGCCCGCGATCTGGCCTGCCGGCTGGCCGAGGCCATGCAGTTGGTCGGCCTCCTGGCAATCGAGATGTTCGTCACCCGCGACGGCCGGCTTTTGGTCAACGAAATGGCGCCACGGCCCCACAACTCGGGCCATTGGACCCAGGACGCCTGCGCAACGTCACAGTTCGAGCAATTCGTGCGGGCGGTCTGCGGCCTGCCGTTGGGATCGAGCGAACGCCACGCCGATGCGGTGATGACCAACCTGATTGGCGACGAGGTCGAGGGCTGGCGCGATTACCTCGCCGAACCCGGCGCGCGGCTGCACCTCTACGGCAAGGCCGAAAGTCGACCGGGCCGCAAGATGGGCCACGTGACCCGCCTCTTTCCGAAAAGCTAATACGACCCCGACCCGCGTCAGCGACCCTGCGGCACACAACGGCGCTTGAACAGCCGATCCGGCAAATCGAGCAGGCCGCCAAGGCGTTTGCCGAGACCGCCGCCGAGGCGCAGGGCATTGTCGATGCGCCGGTCGAGGAAAGCCCAGGTCGCCTGCTGGTCCTGCGACTTGTCGTCGAGCCAGTAGACCAAAGTCGACGAATAGACTCCGGCAAGCAGCAAGCGCTTGGAATAGAAATTGTAATCGCTGGAGCGATCGCCGGCGGCATACCAGATGGCGCTGACAGTGCGGTAGAGGCACTCCAGGCCAAGCGCGCCGTGTTGCGGCAGGGCAAAGAAGGCCAAGCCACGCCGCACGGATTCCTTGTTCGGCGTCAGGGCTTCCAGACGCACGCGCACGCCGAGGGTGATGCGCTCGCGGATCTTCATGGCCGCGAGATCTTGGGCCTCGAGCGCGGCCAGCATTGCGGTGTCGGCCTGGGCGCTGAAAAGGCTTATGAGCTCGCTGGGTCCGTCGGGAAAGGCGAGCGCAAGGTCTTGCGGGCTCATAGCCAAATCCTCGGCTCCGGCGCGCATCGCCCGGCCGCTCCAGCCGTCGAAAGCGACATGCGGCAGGATCGCTTGCAGCAGGCGCTGCCGGATTTGGATCTGCGGATCAGCCAACATGGTCATTCAACTCCTCTTCCGATCTCGGAAGTGAATGTCAGGGTCGCGAGATCGCTCATGCGCTGCGGGTAGAGAAAGCCGTCGAGATGGTCGAATTCGTGTTGCACGACCCGCGCATGGAACCCCTCGGCCTCGCGTTCGATAGGTTCGCCCAGCGGCGTGACGCCGCTGTAGCGCACACGCGTGAAACGCGGCACCTGGCCCGCCAAGCCGGGCAGAGAGAGGCAGGCCTCGGGGCCCAGCGATTGCTCTTCGGTGAGAGGTTCGAGTTCGGGATTGACCAGAACGGTGAGCGGAACTTCCAGCCCGCCTTGGCCTTCCTCCTCCTCCTCATTCTGGCGATCGCGGGCGACATAAAACACCACGACGCGCAAAGGCACATGAACCTGCGGCGCCGCCAGTCCGGTGCCGTCGGCATCGTCCATGGTTTCGATCATGTCGCGGACGAGGCGTTGGATTTCCGGCGCCGTGGGATCCTCAACGCGCTTTGCCGCCTGGCGCAGAACCGGATGGCCCATTCGGGCCATTTTAAGGATAGCCATGGCTGGTACTATGTCGAGAGCGGCGCTGCCGGTAAAGCCCGCAAAACCGCCTCGGGCGGGCTTTTTTCAGCTCCTCGGCACGGCCAGTCGGAAGCCCGCCGCGCCGGCTATTCGGACAGGCCGGAAAGCCGCGATTGGCCTTCCCTTTCCCGCCGGGTCATGTTAAACACCGCCCAACGTTGCGATCCTGGGTCCAGCGACAAGGGTTTATGCCCTGTTGCCCCACTGTAATCGGACCGGTCGCGAACAGGCCTTGGGTCATGGGGACCCTGGCAGAAGAAGGGAGAAGTGAGCCTCCGTGCAAGTACACGTCCGCGACAACAATGTCGATCAGGCCCTGCGCGCGCTGAAAAAGAAGCTGCAGCGCGAGGGCGTTTTCCGCGAGATGAAACTCCGCCGCAACTTCGAAAAGCCCTCCGCCCGCCGCAAGCGGGAGCGGGCCGAGGCCGTGCGCCGCTACCGCAAACTGCTGCGCAAGCGCATGGACCGCGAGGGCTACTAGCCCGCGAGCGCTGGCGTCGCGCCGGCTCTTTCGTCGGCGCGGAACGCGAAACGCTCCCCATGATCCACGCAAGATTTACTTGAAGGCCGCCGCCGTTTGGCGCCAGCGCCCTGGTTCTTGAATCAGGGCGCTAAGTGTGTGTGACCATCACGCCAATGCGGCCCTTTCGGGTTTGGCGAATAGGCCGCACAAAGCCAAGCCCTAATCCTGTTCCAGCGCCTTAACGATCTGTTCGCACATCTTCTTGGCGTCGTCGAACAGCATCATGGTGTTGTCGCGAAAGAACAGCTCGTTCTGCACGCCGGCATAGCCGCTGGCCATTGAGCGCTTGATGAAGAGCACCGTTCCCGCCTGATCGACCTCGAGGATCGGCATGCCGTAAATCGGCGAGGTCGGATCGGTTTTCGCCGCCGGATTGGTGATGTCGTTGGCGCCGATGACGAACGCGACGTCGGTTGTGCGGAAATCGCGGTTGACCTCGTCCATCTCGAAGACCTCGTCGTAAGGCACGTTGGCCTCGGCCAGCAGCACGTTCATGTGCCCGGGCATGCGGCCGGCGACGGGGTGGATGGCGTAGCGCACGTCGACACCTTCGGACTTCAGGATATCCGCCATTTCGCGCAGAGCATGTTGTGCCTGAGCGACGGCCATGCCGTACCCGGGCACGATGATCACCGACTGCGAATTGCGCATCAGGAAAGCGGCATCGGCCGCCGCCCCGGTCCTGACCTGGCGGTCGTCATCGCCCGCCGCGCCGACCACGGCGCCGCCCTCGGTGCCGAAGCCGCCGAGCACAACGTTGAAGATCGAGCGGTTCATGCCCTTGCACATGATGTAGCTGAGGATGGCGCCGGACGAACCGACCAGCGAGCCGGTGATGATCAGCAGGTTGTTTTCCAGGGTGAAGCCGATGCCGCAGGCCGCCCAGCCCGAATAGGAGTTGAGCATGGAGATGACCACCGGCATGTCGGCGCCGCCGATCGGCAGGATCAGCAGCAGGCCAAGCGCCAACGAGACGATCAGGATCAGCCAGAACAGCCCCGGCGACTGACTCAGGCAGAGCCAGGCGATGAGCACGAAGACGGCGATACCGAGGGCCGCGTTCAACGGATGCTGCAGCGGGAACATAAGCGGCCTGCCGGAGACCAGACCCTGCAGCTTGGCGAAGGCGACCACCGAACCGGTAAAGGTGATGGCGCCGATGGCGATGCCGAGCGACATTTCGATCAGGCTGGCGACCTTGATATCGCCGAGTGTGCCGATGCCATAGGCCTCGGGCTTGTAGAAGGCCGCCAGGGCGACGAAAACCGCCGCCAGGCCGACCAGGGAGTGGAAGGCCGCGACGAGCTGCGGCAAGGCGGTCATGTTTATGCGCCGGGCGATCACGGTGCCGATCGTGCCGCCGATCAATAACCCGGCGATAATCAGCCCGTAGCTGACGACACCGGGCAGCGCCAGGGTCGTCACGATGGCGATGACCATGCCGGCGATGCCGAATAAGTTACCGTTGCGGCTGGTCGTCGGGTGGCTCAATCCGCGCAATGCCATGACGAAGCACACCGACGCAACGAGATAGAGGAGTCCCGCGAGGTTCGCACTCATACCGGCCGCCCCCTATTTCTTCTTCTTGAACATCGACAGCATGCGCTGCGTGACGATGAAACCGCCGAAAATATTGATCGAGGCCAGCACCACCGCCAGGAACCCGGCAATTTCGCTGAAGCCCAACTCCGCCGGCCCGGCGGCAATTAGGGCGCCGACGATGATGACCGAGGAAATGGCGTTGGTGACCGCCATCAAGGGTGAGTG
>JAJFGM010000242.1 GCA_021776145.1 Kiloniellaceae bacterium
ACTTTCCCACGCTCTACATCCTGGCTGGTTATATCCTGGCTGGGCCGTCTCGCCGTAGGAACGGACGGCACACAAACTGGCAAATCAAAGGCCGCTCATTCGGCGCGATAGTCCTTGATGACATCGGGATCGGGTTCGACACCGAGACCGGGCCCGTCGGGAACGCGGAACACGCCGTCGCGTGGCCGGATGGCATCGCCGTAGAGGCAGGCCTCGCGGTCGAGGTAGAACCACTCTGCAAGGCCGCTCTCCGGCAGCGCCGCCATGAGCTGCAGGGTGGCCAGGAAACCAGGGCCGAAATAGGGCGCATGCGGCATCAGGGCCACGCCCGCGCTTTCGGCCAGCGCCGCCACCTTGCGGAACTCGCTGATGCCGCCGACCTTGGTGACGCTGGGTTGGGCATAGTCGACCGCGCCGGCGGCAAACATGTCGCGGAACTGATAGGCGGTACAGACATTCTCGCCAGCCGCGATGGCGATCCCGCAATCCGCGCGCAGCCGCGCCAACGCCGTAAAGTCCTCGGGCGGGAAGATCGGTTCTTCCAACCACAGCAGATCGTAGGGTTTCAGCTGACGTGCCATCTCGCGCGCGCCAGCCGGCGTCCAAGGGCAGTTGGTGTCGAGCATGATCGGCACCTCCGGTCCGGCCGCGGCACGCGCCGCTGCGACTTCGGGCTCGCGGATCTCGTGCAGCTTGATATAGCGGTATCCCTCGCCCAAGGCGGCGGTTGTGCGCTCGGCCACGACATCGGGATCGCCGTAGCGGAACAGGCTGGCATAACCCGGCACCTCGCCGCCGCCGCTTCCGCCCAAGAGCCGTGCCAACGGCAGGTCCGCCGCCTTCGCCGCCAGATCCCACAGCGCGATGTCGAGGCCGGAGAGCGCAAAGAGCGTGATGCCATAGCGGCCAAAAAGATGCAGGCATTGTTGCAGCTCCGCCATCAAACCGGCGATGTCACTGGCGGAGCGGCCGAGCACGACCGGCGCCACCATATCCTCGAAGGCGGCGGCGACGGCGCGCCGGCAGTTGTAGCTGAAGGCTTCGCCCCAGCCGACCAGGCCACTTTCCGTTTCCAGACGGATCAGCACACAGTCGAGGCCGCGCCAAGCCTGCCCGTCCCATCCGGCGCGGGGCTCGCCGGCGCTAAAGGGAATGCTGAGTTGAATGGCTTCGGCGCGAGAGATTTTCATAATACCGGGCTCCAATCGATCCTGTGCGGCGCGCCGGCACAGCTTGCCAGCCGGATCAACTCGGGTCCAGAACCGCTGGTGGTTGTCGTCCACCACGGGGCTGTGCAGAATGCGCGTCCGATGAAATCAGGACCCAGACAATGACCAAGCCACGCATCGGCCTTCTGCTCGGCGATCCCTGCGGCATAGGACCGGAAGTCACCGCCAAACTGCTCGCCCGACCGGAAACCGCGGCGCGCGCCGACATACTGGTGCTTGGCGACCGCGAAGTCTTCGCCGCCGGACAACGAACGGCCGGCGTCGCCCTCGGTGTCGCGGAGATCGAGGACGAAACGACCGCATTCAGCGAAGAAGGCTTGGCCCTGCGCCATGTCGGCTTTACCGAGCGCGCCGCCTGCCCGCCCGGCAAAGTCAGTGCCGCTGCCGGTAGCCACGTGCTTGACCTGCTCCGGGCCGGCGCCGACCTGGCAACCAGGGGCGCCGTCGACGCCGTGGTCTTCGCGCCGCTCAACAAGCAGGCGATGAAGGAAGGCGGCCTCGACGAAGAGGACGAACTGCGTTTCCTCGCCGACTATCTCGATTGCCGGACGCATGTCTGCGAACTCAACGCCATCGATGAGCTCTGGTCGTCGCGCGTCACCTCGCACATTCCGATTTCTCAAGTCGCGGCGGCGATCAGCGGCGACGGCATCGTCGAGGCGGCGACGATCCTGCACCGCGCCCTGTCGGCTGCCGGCATCGCGACGCCGAAAATCGCCATATCGGCGCTAAACCCCCACGCCGGCGAGGGCGGACAATTCGGCCGCGAGGAGATCGATATCATCGCCCCGGCGGTGGCCGCCGTCCAAAACATCGGCATCGATGCCATGGGCCCCCTGCCGGCCGACACCGTCTTCGTGCGCGCCCGCGATGAAGGGTTCCACGGCGTCGTCTCGATGTTCCACGACCAGTGCCAGATCGCCATGAAACTGATGGGCTTCGATCGCGGCGTGACGATCCTCGCCGGCCTGCCCTTTGCCATGACCACGGCGGCGCACGGCACCGGCTTCGACATCGTCGGCCGGGGCAAGGCCAACGACGAACCCATGGCGCGGGCCTTCAACATGGCCTTGAAGCTGTCGGCGTCCTGGCCGTCGAACCAGGGTTGAACGGGGGCGCCAAGGAAATGCCCCGCGACCCCCTGCCGATCATCGACGCGCATGCACACTTCTGGGACCTTCAGACAGGGACCTATCCCTGGCTCTGCGACGCGCCGCCGATCGCTTTCCGCTATGGTGACTACGCGAAGATCCGGCGAACCTATCTGCCCGATGACCACCGCGGCGATTCGCGCGACTTCAACATTGTCGGCCTGGTCCACATCGAAGCCGAATACAATCCTGGCGACCCCATTGGCGAGACCCGTTGGCTGAGCCAACTCGCCGTACGTGAGGGTCTGCCCTCGGCCTGTGTCTGCCAGGCTTGGCTTGATCGCGAAGACGTCGCCGATGTGCTTGCCGCGCAGGCGGCATTTACCCTGGTGCGTGGCATCCGTCACAAACCGGTCGCGGCCGCCGATCCGCGCGATGCCCGGCGCGGGGCGGCCGGATCCATGGACGATCCGCAGT
This sequence comes from Kiloniellaceae bacterium, assembly GCA_021776145.1. GTDB lineage: Bacteria > Pseudomonadota > Alphaproteobacteria > Kiloniellales > Kiloniellaceae > JAJFGM01. Next base: position 2,798 of record JAJFGM010000242.1, read on the forward strand.
GGCGCCGCGGTTACGCGCTTCTGGCCGAACACGGCCTGTCGTTCGATCTGCAGACGCCCTACTGGCATCTCGCCGCCGCCGCCGAGCTGGCATCCGACTTCCCCGGCACGCAAATCATCATCAACCACGCCGGCCTGCCGGCCGATCGCAGCGAAGACGGCCTCGCCGACTGGCGCAACGCGCTCGAGACCTGTGCCACGTTGCCGAACGTGGCCTTGAAGATATCCGGCATCGGACTGCCCGGCCGGGCCTGGACACGCGAGGACAACGGTCCCATCGTGCGCGACGCCATCGGCATCTTCGGCGCCGATCGCTGCATCTTCGCCAGCAACTTCCCGGTCGACAGTCTGGTCGCCGACTATCGAACTATCATTTCAGGCTTTCGCGCCATCACCGCCGACTTCGCGGTGGACGACGTCCAAAAACTGTTCCATGACAATGCGGCGCGAATTTACCGCATCCTATAAAGACCCTTGGAGACGGAACCATGACCCTAGATCTCACGCGTGTCGGGCAAATCGGCCTCGGCTATATGGGTGCGGCCTTGGCCGGGCACCTGCACGGCCTGGGCAAGCGCGTTGTCGGCCACGATATCGACAGGGACAAGGCGGCGGCGCTCGCCGCGAACGGCGGCACTTCTGTCAATTCGGCGGCCGCGGTCATCCGCGAGGTCGACGCGGTGGTGGTTTGCGTAACAAGCACGGCTCACGTCGAAGAAGCGGTCTTCGGCGCCGGCGGCCTTGCCGAAGCCGGCGCGGCCGGCAAGCTTCTGATCGACATTTCGACCACCGAGATCGAGGCGACACGCGCCATGGCGGCGCGGCTGAAAGCAGCCTGCGGCATGGATTGGATCGATGCGCCGGTCTCGGGCGGACCGCCGGCGGCCGGCAGCGGCCAATTGACCGTGATGGCGGGCGGCGATCCCGCCGTCTTCGAGGCGGCCAGACCGCTGCTCGAGGACATCAGCGCGAAAACCACGCTGATGGGCCCCGTCGGCGCCGGTCAAGCCACCAAGATGATCAACCAGGTGCTCTGCCTGACCCTCTATCCGATCCTCGCCGAAGCTTTGAAACTGGGCGAGAACGCCGGTGTCGAGGTGGCGCGGATTCCCGCGGCGTTGGGCAGCGGCTACGCCGGCAGCAACCTGCTGCAGGCCATGTTCCCGCGCATGGTCGAGCGGCAATACACGCCGCCCGCGGCCTTCGCCCGCCAGGTTCTGAAAGACCTGGATATGGTCTACGAGCTGGCCAAAACGACCAAAACACCGACGCCGATGACCGATCAGGCGCGCGCGCTCTACCGGCTGCTCATCGCGCGTGGCCATGGTGAAGAGGATCCGATTTCGCTTCTGAAGTTCTATGACGAGGAACCGGTTTGAGGCGGCTTTCATCCAAGCCCGACCCAGAGCCGGCTGCTAAACGAGTTGGAGGGACCCTATGCTTGCTAAAGACATCATGACCACCAACGTCATCACGGTCACCCCCGACGTAAGCGTCGAGGAGATCGCCCAGCTGCTGATGAACAACGGCATCAGCGCCGTTCCGGTGGTGAACTCCGGCGGCGATCTGGTCGGGCTGGTGAGCGAAGGCGACTTGATGCGGCGGCGCGAAAACGAGACCGAAGGGCGTCACGCCTGGTGGCTGAACCTGCTTGGCAGCGCCCAGGAACGTGCTGAGGATTATATCAAGACGCATGGCCGCCGCGCCGAAGACGTGATGACGCGAAAGGTCGTGACTGTCGGGGAAAACACCAGTGTCGGCGAAATCGCGCAGCTGCTGGAACGGCGTCACATCAAACGCGTACCAGTCGTCCGCGACGGCAAGATCGTCGGCCTTGTCAGCCGCGCCAACCTGCTGCACGGTCTGGCGACCCACAAGGACAGCATCTCGGTTTCGACTTCGCCCGACGACCGCGCCATCCGCGCCGCGGCGCAGGCGCTGGTCGCCAGCGAGGCCTGGATCAGCCACGGCAGTCTCAATACCATGGTGGCCGATGGCGTGGTCGATCTTTGGGGCTGGGTCGAAACCGAAAGCGAACGCAAGGCGCTGCTGATCGCCATCGGCGAGATCGAGGGCGTCAAGGAAGTCATTGACCACTTGGGCATTCTGCCGCCCTATCTGAGCGGCAGTTAGGTACAACGTCCGATCGGGCTGCATCACACCAAACTGGATTGACTTGGGGCGGGTTGCAAAAATTCCGCATATTCCAGTGTCGCTGCGGCCGCCCAGGCTTGGCTTGCGATCTCCGGGGCTTGGCGTGAGACTGTTTGCGAACCCATGCCACCTATAGCAGGCGCCGGATGGCTACCGAAACACTTCGAGCAATGGAGATCATCAGATGATAGAGGCGCCCCTCAAAGCCATGGCGCGGACGCGTGACCTCAAGGCCGGACACTTTCTCTTCGAGTTCACCAGCCCTGGCATCGGCCACATTCTTAAGCAGGCCGGATGCGACTACGCGGTTCTCGATACCGAGCACAGCGGCTTCGGTTTCGAGACGGTCAAACAGGTTTTGACCTACCTTCACGGTGCCGGTGTGCCGACCGTGGTACGGGTGCCGTCGAAGGATTACAAGGACATCGCGAGGGCGTTGGACGTCGGCGCCGATGGCGTTATGCTGCCGATGGTCAACAACGTGGCCGAGGCGAAGTCGATTATCCACAGCATGAAGTACGTGCCGACCGGCGGCCGCGGCGTCATCGTGCGCTATGCCCTCGACGGCTACGCCACTGGCCCAACCATGGAGAAGTTGGCCGCTGCCAACGCCCACACCGTGCTGTTCGCGCAGATCGAAACCGCCGAGGGCGTCGAGAACGCCGAGGCCATCGCCGCCCTGGAAGAAGTCGACTGTTTGTGGGTTGGCCACTTCGATCTGTCCTGTTCCCTCGGCATCCCCGGCGAATTCGACCATCCAAAGTTCGCGCAGGCGATCGAGGCGGTGGTTGCCGCCGGCAAGGCTACCGGCACAGCGCTCGGCCGCCTGGTGCCCGACGTCGCCAGCGGTGTCGCGCTCTACAAGCAAGGATTCGATTTTATTTCCTATTCGGCCGATGCCTGGGTCCTCGGAGATGCCCTGCAGGCCGGCCTGAACCAGATCCGCGCCGGCTGCCAGGAAGCGGAGTAAGGCACATGACCGGCTTCCGCGTCGCCCTCAGCGGCGATTTCAAGGGCCAGGACGGCGCTTTCACCTTCCCCGAGTTCGACCTCTCGCCGCTTACTGCCACGCCGGGCCTGGAGATGCTCTTCCTCGAACCGCAAGAGGTCATCGCCAGCGAACAACTGCGCGACGTTGACGCGCTGATCCTGCTGTCGAACCGCATAGAGGAGGAGAGTTTCCCCGGCGACGGCCGCCTGTCGGTCATCGCCCGCTTCGGCGTCGGCTATGACAGCGTCGACGTTGCCGCCTGCACCGCCAACGACTGCGCCTTGGTGATCGTGCCTGACGGCGTGCGGCGGCCGGTGGCGGTGACCATTCTCACTCTGCTCTTCGCCCTTGCCGGTAATCTGATCGTCAAGGACCGTATCGCCCGGCTCGGACCCGAGGGCTGGAGCCAGAAGACGCGGTACAACGGTATCGGTCTCGTCGGCCGCACGCTGGGCTCGATCGGCATCGGCAACATCGGCGCCGAGATGTTCCGCCTCGCCGCGCCGCTCGACATGAAGTTCCTCGCCCACGACCCCTTCGTCCCGCCCGACCTGGCACACGAACTGGATGTGGAACTGGTCGACCTCGAGACCGTCTTCCGCCGTTCCGACTTCCTCGCCGTCAACTGCCCCTTGAGCGACGAAACGCGGCACCTGGTTAATGCCGATCGCCTGGCGTTGATGAAACCGAGCGCCTACCTGATCAACACGGCGCGCGGTCCCATCGTCGATCAGGCGGCGCTGACCTCGGTGCTGCAGGAAGGCCGCATCGCCGGTGCCGGTCTGGACGTGCTGGACCAGGAACCGCCCGACGCCGACGATCCGATTCTCCAGGCCGACAACGCCATAATCACGCCACACGCGCTCTGCTTCACCGACCAGTTGTTCGCCGGCAGCGGCGCCGCCGACGTGCGCGCGGTACTGGCGGTCATGGCTGGCGAGGTGCCGACCGGCATCGTCAACCGCGAAGTCGTAGACCGCCCCGGCTGGCGCAAGCGGCTGCGCGACTACGCGGAACGTTTCGCCAAAACGTAGGCGCCCTACTCCGCGGCGACGCGGCCCGCCCGCATCTCGCCCGGCGGCTCTTTGTGGAAATTACCGTCCTTCATGATGGCGAGCAGCTTATCGGCGTGCTGCAGGATCGAGACGTCGGCCAAGGGGTTGCCGTCGACCAGCAGCAGATCGGCGAGGAAACCCTCCTTCACCTGCCCCAGCTCGTCGCCCATCATCATGATTTCGCCGCCCAGTCTGGTGGCCGCCACAATGGCGTCCATGGGCGTGAAGTCGAGCAACTTGACGAAGTGCTCGATGTCGCGGGCGTTGGTGCCGATGGGGTTCCAGGCGAAGCCGTAGTCGCCGCCGGGCAGAATACGCAGGCCGCGCTTCTTCAAGTCCTTCATGTTCTCGATGGCGATGTCGAGTTCGCGGCGCATGCCCAGTCCGGTCGCGACTTCCTCGGTAATACCCCAGGGGCTGGCCTCGTTGAGTGTCGCATAGGTGATGCCCAGGGTCGGCGCGACGAAGACACGATCCTTCTGTGCCTCCAGCAGGTCGCGCGCCTCCTCGTCGACGAGGGTCGCGTGATAGATGATCTCGACGCCGTGGCGCAGGCACATCTTCACTGACTCGGCGCTGCGGCAATGGCCGGCGACGCGTTTTTCGCGGCTGCGCGCGACCTCGGCAACGGCCGCCACTTCGTCCTCGTTCATCACCGTATGATGGGCCCGGGCCATGGGTACGAACTCGTCGCCGGAAGGATTGATCTTCAGCGTGTCGACGCCTTCGCGGCAGAACTCGCGGGCGGCGCGGCGGAACTCGTCGGCGCCGTCGCAGACCACCGCGAAGGTCTGCCGGTCCATGTGCATCAAGCGCACATCGCCAAGACCGCCGGAGACCGTCAACTCCGGTGTCGCCGCCAGCATGCGCGGTCCCGGAATGTCGCCAGCATTGATGGAGTTGCGGATCACCACGTCGAGGCGCGGCTTGGCCGCCGCGGCGCTGCAGCCGGCGGTAAAACCCTGATCGAGGAATGTCCTGGCGTTTTTCATTGCCATCAGGGTGTGTTCCTCGGCCGGCACGGCGCCGAGGGATTCCAGATCGGCGCTGTCGAGAAACGAGACATGCATATGCGCTTCGATCAGGCCCGGCATCAAAGTGGCGCCGGCGCCGTCGATGACCCGGGCGCCGTCGCGCGACACCTGCGCAGCGTCGCCGGCGATTTGGCGAATGCGATTGCCTTCGATCAGCACCTCGCCGGCAAAGGGATCGCCGCCGCCGCAATCGAGAATCCGTACGTTCGAAAATACCGTCTTTGTCATGAACCCCTCCCTGCCGTGACGCGGCTGTCCGATGCCACGCGTATTATGCGGAGCCGCCGCAGGAGCGACAAGGGAGAGCGAATGCGTCGCGCGTCACTCTGACCGCGGCGGTATCAGAACGAAGTTCCCGACGTGTTTCTTTTCCAGGAACTCGGTCTGCGCCTCGGCGATGCGGTCGAGGGGAAACGTCTTGGCCAGAAGGGGCCTAATCTCGCCGCGCTCGACATAGGAAATGAGGTTGGCGAAAACCGGCTCGTCCCATGCCGTGCAGCCGATCAAGGTCAGGTCCTTCAAATAGAAAACACGCATGTCGAGACCAACGAGCGGCCCGGCAATGGCGCCGGAAGAAGCATAGCGTCCGCCACGCTTCAGCACGCGCAGCATGGCCCCGAACCCGGGCCCCGCGACGTTGTCGATCACGCAGTCGACGGAGTCCTCCCCCAAGGCGGTGACGATATCGGCCGAGCGATCGACGACGCGGTCGACCCCAATGGCGCGGACCTGATCGGCCTTCGCCGCCGCCGCGATAGCGCTCACCCTGGCGCCGCGCCGCTTGGCCAACTGCACCAGGGCCGAGCCGACCCCGCCGGAAGCGCCGGCGACAAGGGCGTGCTCGCCGGCGCCCAGGCCGGCTCGATGCAGCATGTTCTCGGCCGTGCCGTAGGCGCAAGGGAGCGTCGCGAGTTCGGCATCGGACCAGTCGCAGTCGACCGCGAAAACCTCGCTTTCGGGAACCTTGACGTACTGCGCGAAGGCGCCGTCGAAATCCGACCCCATCCAAATGTTCTGCATCGACGAGAAGCCCTTGGGGCGCATGCAGGCCCGCACCAGGACACGCTTGCCGGCCAGCGATCCGGCGCCGCCTTCGCCCACGGTAACGACCCGGCCACAGCAATCCGTGCCTTGGATGAAGGGAAAGGGCGTCGCTTCGTTCCAGCCTCCGTCGGCGCGCCCTTCCGGCTGCGTGTTATCGGCGTTGGCCGTCTCGTTGGTGCCGCCGGCCACCGAGGCGGAATACCATCCCAATCGGGTGTTGATTTCCGTGTTGTTGACGCCGGCCGCCAAGACCCGCAGCAGGACTTCACCCGCTCCCGGCACCGGTTGCGGCACCGCGCGGTAAACCAGTTTATCGAGGCCGCCGTTGCCCACCGTCACGACGGCCAGCATCGTGGCCGCACTTTCCGCAATCTCGTACTTATCCGCCATGGCTTCGCTCGGGTCCCTTCTTGCCGCCGTCAATTGCGCGACGACAGGCAGTCGCGGAACGCCAGCGCCAGGTTCCGCATCATTTGAAAATAGTGTTCCGGTCCGCTCTTGATTGCCGAGCCCAGAGGATCGAGCACGCCCGATTTTGCCCGCGTGCCTTCGGTGACGGCCGCGACAAGTTTCGGCGTGAATTGTGGTTCCGTAAAGACGCAGGTGGCATCGCGCCGGGCGAACATGGCCTTGATTTCGGCGATACGCTCGGCACCCGGCAGAACCTCGGGGCTGACAGAGATCGAACCGGCGGCGACAAGACCGAAGCGCGCCTCGAAATAGGGATAGGCGTCATGGAAGACAACGAAGGGTTTGTCCTTCACCGGCGCCAGGATTGCCTGAATCTCGGCCGTCAGCCGATCGAGGCGCTGCGTCAGCGCTGCCGCGTTCCGTACATAGATCGCGGCGTTTTCGGGATCGACGGCGACCAGGGCGTCGACAATCTCTTGCACCAGAATTTTGGCATTCCAGGGGTCCAGCCAGACGTGCGGATTGATCCCGGCATGATGCCCATGCCCGTCACCGTCATCTCCCGCCCGAAAGGCACCACCTTGACGAAAAGCCAGTTGGTTCAGGCCTTGCGCCTCCAACAACGCGACAACCCGGGCACCGCTGGCAAGGGTCGCGATCGGTTTTTCGAGAAATGCCTCGAGTTCGGGCCCGACCCAGAAGACGACATCCGCCTGCTGCAGGCTGCGCGCCTGCGACGGCTTCAGGCTGGCGCTGTGCGGCGATCCCGCCCCTTCGACAATCAGGGTCGGCTCGCCCCGGCCGCTCATCACGGCAGCAACCAGTGAGTGGATCGGCCTGATCGACGCGACCGCGGCAGTGTCGGCGCGCAGCGGCGGCGCCACGGCAACGAGCAGCACGGCCGCAATCAGCAGCAATCTCAGCGAGCCCATAGCCGATCTCAATCCAGTGTTATTGTATAACGTTCTTGCGTGATTGTATAACATATGTGATAAAGAGCGGCAACCGCCGATATCGAAAGCCGTTCTCATGGATGCCGCCGCGCCGCCCCTCGCCAGTCTTCGCAAGGCCGGCGCACTGCGTTCCGGACGTTGGCTGGTGCGCAACGTCGATCTCGACATCCACCGTGGCGAGATCGTGACCTTGATCGGGCCGAACGGATCGGGCAAGTCGACG
>JAJFGM010000243.1 GCA_021776145.1 Kiloniellaceae bacterium
GCAAGCCAGATTGGCGCCCGAAATCTTAGCGTCTTTCAGAACACGGTTCCGCAAGTCATAGCCTTCCAGGTTCAGCATCGACAGGTCGGCGCGGCGTCCGCCCTGTTTTTGGCCAAGGAAGCTCTCGTGCAGCTTGAGGATCTCGGTTAGGCGCTCTGGCGTCACGGATGAATCGGTCCCACTGTGTGGATCGGATGCCTGAATTATTGCGATCTAAATTTAATAATTTGTGTTTACTCCAAGAGAATTGACTTAATATTTGCCAAGTAAAAATTCCAAAATTTGCGTTTATTACAATTCACGTTACCAGTTCTATCGCACCGGTTGTTGTTGGGCGAAACAGGTGGCACTCACCGGTCTGCTCGTTCAAGGCGCCTGCTTAGGTCCGGCAAGACGACCGCGCCCCTCACGTTTGCGTGTTCGGGGCGCCAATGGCATCTGCCGGATAGCCCTGATTGGCGTCCACTCCGATTACGACTAAAAACGTGCCCTGCGTCATGTCGGTTTCACGGCGGCCGACACTCTCGGAATTTTTGGCTCATCGTGACTACCAAGGAGAGGGGATGAGATAGAAGACCGGAAAGACTAAAGAGTCAGCCGATCTATGGGCGTATCGAGTCCCTGGTCCCTGTGCACAGCGGATCTGATCTGATCGATCCGCTGTGCGCGCCCGTGATGGTTCTGCGGGCTCTGCCTGCCGTGGTCACCTGGGACTAGCGCCGCGCGATTGCCGGCGTCGCGCCTAAGCGACCTTGTCGCCGGCCTCGACCAGGAAGACACCGTCGATCAGCCAGCCGCCGTCGGCCTGCTGTTCCATGATGTAGACGGCGGTCATGGATTTGCCGTCCAATCCGACAAAGGAGACCGTCTGCGCCGGCTGGCCGCGAAGACTGCCGAGTTCGCCGAACTCCACCGCCGCCGGCCGGTAAATCGCGGTGTAGGCGGTTTGCACCATGCGCATGAACATATTTGGCGACCCGAACTTGCGGCGGATGTCGGGCGAGGCATAGGAGAAGGCCTCGGCGCCGTCGTCGCGGAGAAAGGCGGCGAGTTGGGCGTTGATGATGCCGCGGAACACTTGCTGCAGGCCAGGGTCGGCGTCTTGTGGGGCGGCGTTTTGTGCCAACTGCTCGGATGCCTCGACGGTGGGCGCGGCGTGGCGCGCGGCGTAAGTGGGTTCGGTCGCTTGCGCGGAACCGGAGGCGAGCGGGAAGAGCAGCAACAGGGCGCCGATAATCAGCCAGATAGCGGTAAAGTCACGGTCAGTGCGCGTGGCCGCGAAGGCCATGCCGCGCCGCTGCGTCCGTCGGTCCGAATTCGGCATTACCCTGCCTCCATGATTGGCCGGGCCGCGCGCGGCCCGGCAAGATGCGTATACAAAGACTATACGCTCGGCCGGCGCAATCCGATCTACACCGGAGATCCGTCGCGTTGGTTTTCCATCTGTATGCCCGCCGGTCTCCGCGACCGTCAGGGCGACTTCCCGGGTCGGATCCAAAAAGCTTGGCGCTGGCCGCATAGAGGCGCGCGAAGGCCGCCAGGTCGCCCGTGGCCGGCCTAAACCGGGCGCTCGTAGGTCTCCAGATGCAAGCGGTCGTCGTCATAAGGGTGCCGCGCTGCCACGTCTTCGTTCAGTTCGACGCCCAACCCCGGCGCGCTGGAGGGAATGACATAGCCGTCTTCCCACTGCATCGGGGTCTTGAGGATCTCCGCGTGAAAGCCGCCCCAGGTCTGGATGCTCTCGAGGATCAGGAAATTCGGCGTGCAGGCACTGATCTGGGCATTGGCGGCGCCTTCGATGGGGCCGCAATAGAGGTGCGGCGCGATCTGCGCATAGTGGGTTTCGGCCATGCCGGCGATCTTCTTGGCTTCGAGCAGGCCGCCGACGCGGCCGAGGGCCATCTGCAGGATCGAGGCGGCGCCAGTCTGCAGGACGCGGGCGAACTCGTACTTGGTCGTCAAACGTTCGCCTGTGGCAATTGGGATCGACGTCTGGCGCGCCACCTTGGCCATTTCTTCCGGCATCTCTGGCGGTGTCGGCTCCTCGAACCACAGGGGTTCGTATGGTTCGAGCCGTTTGGCCAGGCGGATGGCACCGGCCGCGGTGAACTGCCCGTGGGTGCCGAACAGCAGGTCCGCCGATGTGCCGACGGCCTCGCGGATCTTCTTGACGAAGGTCTGGGACAGCTCGAGCGTCACCATCGAAGGCTGGCGCGGGTCATAGGCTGAATAGGGGCCGACGGGGTCGAACTTGACGGCGGTGAAGCCCTGCTTGACGGTCTCGGCGGCGCGCTCGGCGGCGGCGTCGGGATCGGAGTAGACGTCAGCGCTGTCGCCTTCTTTTGGGTAGAGATAGGTATAGGAGCGCAGGCGTTCGTGGACGCGGCCGCCGAGCAGCTCGTAGACCGGCTTGTCCAAGGCCTTGCCGACGATGTCCCAACAGGCCATCTCGATGCCGCTGAGGACCGAAACCAGCGAGACGTCGGGCCGCTGGGTGAAACCGCGGCTATAGACCTGACGCCAGAGGTCTTCGATCTTGAAGGGGTCGCGGCCGATGACGTGGCGCTCGACGACGTCCTTGATCATGACGGCGACGGTATGTGGACCGAAGGTCGCGGTATAGACCTCGCCGATGCCCTCGATGCCGCTGTCCGTCGTCAACTTGAGGAAGATGAAGTAGCGGCCGCCGAAATGCGGCGGCGGATTGGCGACGACGAAGGTCTCGATGTCGGTGATTTTCATCCCTGGGGTCCGTTTTGTATATGTTGGGTCAGCTACCGTCGCGGTTTGGCCCGCCGGTTAGTGAAGCGCGACGCCTTCCAGGGTGATGCGGTGCATCAGCCGGCGAGAGCCGTCGTAGTCGTTGGCGGCGCAGTGCCAGGTCGCGCGATTGTCCCAGAAGGCGATGGAGCCCTTGTGCCATTCGAAGCGGCAGACGAATTCGTCGCGGCTGGCATGGGCATAGAGGAATTCGAGCAGCGGTTTCGACTCCTCGCTGCTCCAGTTCTCGAAGCGCAGCGTGAACTGCGGATTGACGTAGAGGCCCTTGCGGCCGCTTTCGGGGTGGCGCAGAACGACGGGATGGACGGCGTCCTGGGTCGCCAGTTCCGCGTTGCCGATGCGCTGGTCGTCGGCATTCTCGCCGCGCTCGCCGCCAAAGACGTGGCGGCTGGAGTGCACCGCCCTGAGGCCGGCCAACGCCTCCTTCAAACCCTCGGAAAGGGCGTCGTAGGCAAGCTGCATGTTGGCACAGAGCGTATCGCCGCCACGGGGCGGCACTTCCCTTGCGTAGAGGATCGAGCCGAGGGCCGGGA
>JAJFGM010000244.1 GCA_021776145.1 Kiloniellaceae bacterium
CTTTTCGTCTCCAGCGGCGATACCTGGGAACACTTACTGGCAACGGTCTTGCCGGAATATTTGCGCAATACCATCCTGCTCACCGTCTGCGTCGCCATTTTCGTGCCGATCATCGGTGCCGGCACAGCCTGGTTGGTCACCATGTGTCGCTTTCGCGGCCGCAGACTGTTCGAATGGGCTCTCATTCTGCCGCTTGCGGTTCCGGCCTACGTCATGGCCTACACCTATACGGATTTCCTGCAGGTGGCCGGCCCCGCGCAGAGCGCCCTGCGCGACATAACCGGCCTCGCCTATGGTGAGTACTGGTTTCCGGAAATTCGCTCTCTCGGTGGCGCGGCCGCGATGTTGATTCTGGTTCTTTACCCCTATGCCTACATGCTTTCGCGCGCCGCGTTTCTCGAGCAGTCGGCCTGCGCCCTCGAAGTCAGTCGAACGCTGGGCTGCAGTCCCTGGAGCAGCTTTTTTCGCGTCGCCTTGCCCCTGGCTCGCCCGGCAATCGTCGCCGGCACGGCATTGGCCTTGATGGAAACCCTCGCTGACTTCGGTGCCGTCTCGTTTTTCGGTGTCCCGACCTTCACAACTGGCGTTGTGCACGCCTGGATGGCTTTTGGCGATCGCGTCGCCGCCGCCCAACTGGCATCCTGTCTGCTGTTGTTTGTCTTCGCGGTCCTGCTGTTCGAGCGCTGGAGCCGTGGTGCCTCGCGCTTTCATCATACCAGCAATCGGTATCAGCACCTGCCCAAGTATCGCTTGCGCCGCGGCAAGGCGTTACTGGCGTTTTGTGCTTGTGGCACGCCACTTTTGCTCGGATTCCTGTTGCCCGCCGCAATCTTGTTGAAGATGTCGGTCGAGGTTGGCGACGCGCAGTTCGGGTCGCGCTTCATTTCACTGGTGGTGAACAGCTTCACCCTGGCAAGCGTGACCGCGATCGGCGCGGTGCTCCTGGCCGTACTGATGGCCTATAGTGCGCGCTTGCGGCCGGGAATCGTGACCTACGCGGCAAATCGCGTCGCCGCCATGGGCTACGCCGTGCCGGGTACTGTCATCGCCGTTGGCGTCCTGATTCCTTTCGCCAGACTGGACAACGCGGTCGACGCCTGGATGCGCGCGAATTTTTCGATATCCACCGGTTTGATCCTGACCGGCAGCATCGCTGCCCTCGTCTTCGCCTACCTCGTACGCTTCATGGCCGTTTCGCTGAATACCGTTGAGGCCAGCTTGGGAAAAATCAGACCCTCGATGGACGACGCCGCCCGTGCATTGGGCAAAGGCCCGGTCAGCACACTGTTGAAGGTGCATGCACCCTTGATGTGGAGCAGCCTGCTGACCGCCGGCTTGGTGGTCTTCGTCGATGTCATGAAAGAGCTGCCGGCGACTCTGGTTATGCGCCCCTTCAATTTTGACACCCTGGCGGTGCAAGCCCATAACCTCGCTTCGGACGAAAGACTCACCGAAGCCTCCACCGCCTCGCTGACAATCGTCGCCGTCGGCATCCCCCCCCTTATACTAGTCAGCCGAGCCATCGCGCGCGGCAGGCCCGGCACCTGAGCCGCCGCACTGCGTCGGCACGACGGGCGTGTCCCGGAGGCTGCCGTAATCCAGGGCTTTAACTACCGGGGCTTCAACCACCGGGTCTTCAACTAATAGAGAACAATACGCGGGTGCGGCGGCCAATACTCGCCGCACCCTCCCCAACGCCGCCTATTTCCAACCGGCGCGGTCGAAGATCTTTTGTGCCGTCGCCAGGTTTTCGCCGAATACCGCAACGTTGACCGGATCCACCTTAAAGGCGCCGAGCGATTTGAGCGCGTCGTTGGCCTCGATCCCCGCGACCACCGGGTATTCGTTGTTGCCGTCCGCGAAATGGCGTTGCGCAGGCGTGCTGGTCAGGTACTCGAGGAACTTGATCGCGGCGGCTTTGTTTGGCGCATGCTTCAACATACCGGCGCCGGAAATATTGACGTGTGTGCCACGACCGTCCTGATTGGGGAAGACCACTCCTATCTTTTCGGCAAGGCCGGCGTCCCGCGCTTCCGGCTTGGTCAGCAGTCGTACGAAGTAGTAGGAATTGGCAACGGCAACGACACATTCACCGGTGCCGATCCCGCGCAACTGGTTGGTGTCCCCCTTGACGGGATCGCGAGCGAAGTTGGCGACTACGCCCTTGGCCCAAGCCTCGGCTTTGGCTTCGCCATGCGCGGCAACAATTGACCCGAGCAGCGACTGGTTGTAGGTGTTCGAGCTTTTGCGGATACAAACCTTGCCCCGCCACTTCGGATCGGCAAGATCCTCGTAAGATTTAATTTCACCGGCCATGACCTTGGCGGTGTCGTAGAAGATCAAGCGCGCCCGCGTCGAAAATCCGAACCAGTGATTCTGCGGATGCCGCAGATGGGTCGGCACGGTAGCCGTCAGTATCTTGGAGTCGACGGCCTGGAAAAGGTCTTCCTGATCCGCCCGGAAAAGACGCGCAACGTCAACCGTAAGGAAGATGTCGGCCGGACTGTTCATGCCCTCGCTCTTAATGCGTTCGAGAAGCGCGTCCCCTTTGCCTTCAATTCGATTGATGCGAATTCCAGTGGCCTCGGTAAAGCCCTCATAGAGCGCTTCATCGGTCTGATAGTGACGCGAGGAGTAAAGATTGAGCTCCTGGGCGGCAGCCGCCGTGCCAGCCCCGGCCAGAGTCGCGACAACCGCAATCGAAAGCAGCCGACTAGGTAAGAGTTTCATGAAAGTGACTTCCTCATCTCAGGTGTTGGGTCTTGTCCCATTGCCAAATAATCCGTCCGGCAACCTCTTTCGCCCGGGATCAGCGCCGCGGCTATCCCTTTCGCCTTGTCTATTCAATCCGGCATGGCGATTTTGAGGTCCACCGCACAGTTGCATAATCGCTAATGATAATCATTTTCAATTGGCTGTAAATGAGAATCACTATCAATTAGGAAAGTTTGTCGCCGCACCGAACGGCAGCATCCTCGCAAACGCGCTCTTACGCGATCAGCGCGAGTGGACCGAAACTATCCCCTGAAAACTACGGATATTCTATGCGATCGGGAGATCGTGGCGCCGGTTAGAGGCAAAAAAACCGAAAGCCGGCCGGCGGGTACAGCCACCGTTTGCGGGCGCTGCCAGCGATCTTGGTTACCCCAGCGCGTGCTGCGCTCCAGAACCTGAACCTACTTCGCCAAAACCACTGTCAGGGCGATGCTGTCCGAGCCAGCCTCTTCGACCCGCAGATCGCCTTCCAGGCGTTGCGCAAGTTGGCGAGTGAAGTACCCATGCACGCTGCGCGGGGTCAAATCCTCGATGGCAACTCCGTCGGCCAAGGCCTCACGCGATTCATCACGCAGGCCGCAGCCCACACCCTGCGCCGTTACCACAAGCCGCACTTCATCGGTGTCCGTAACCGGATGAACGGTGATGGTACCACCGCGAACAAGGGCCTCCTCGGCCAGCGCAATGATATTGAGCAGCAACTTGCCGGCACCATCCGGCACCGAATCCGGCATACTGACCGACGCCCAATCCAGTTCGATTTTGCCGTGCCCCAGATAATTCTGGGCAATGCCGCGCAGCTCGCTCAAATCCGAACCGACACGCGCGCCAGCCATTCCATAGGCCAACCGAAAGAACTGCAAGGCATTGGCCGCCTGCTTGGCGCTCTTCCCGATCAATGCCAAAGCATCGTCGGCCATGCCGAAGTCCTCGTCCTCGAGCATTTCCAAGCCGTTGTTGATCGCCCCAATGGGACCCACGACATCGTGACAAAGGCGTGAAGCCACGAGTTCCAATACATGAAGATCTATATTGAATGTCATGGGTTTGTATCCTTTTTCTGAGACTCGAACTTAATTAAAACAGCAACCGTCGTCGAGATTGTCGCTGGCATTCTCTTGGAGGTCGTTTCCGAAGACTTGGGCCTGTGGTATACCAGATACTCTGAATGCTTTAGACTACAGCAAGATCGGTCATACCCCGTTGAGCCCAATGGACTCTGTCGACTTCCACCCTGGCATGTTCGTCTTCAATCCGCAGCGGCCGGACTGGGGCCGAGGCCAGATCCAGTCGGTAATCGGCAACCGTGTCACAGCAAACTTCGAGAATGCAGGCAAGCTTTTGATCCTGATCGAGAAAGTGCCTCTGCGGGTGATTGAGGAACTGTCATAGTGCGCGTGTGTATAACGGGAACGGCACTGCTTGCAAATGTCCAATGCCGCGGCCAACCGCGAAGTTACGACAGGTGCTGGACCGAGGCGCCGCCTAGGGTGTAACAACGGGCGGCTCCACGCGACTTGGCGATAGACACCAAGGGGCGGCCGCAAGGGAAATCATAGGAAATTCGGGTCGAGGAAACATGGCAGAGATCTCCGACAAGGTCGCGGCAGCGAGCGCGCCCAAGATTCATCCCGGCTCCGGGCGGCGCAAGTCGCCAGCCTTTCCAAAAGGCCGGCAACTCGATGGCGAAGCGCTCGACCAGGTACGTGCCCTCCTCGGCGAGCGGCCGCGGCGGCGCGATCTGTTGATCGAACACCTGCATCTCATTCAGGACCGTTACGGTTGCCTTTCGGCCGCGCACCTGCGCGCGCTTGCCGAGGACATGCGTTTGTCGCAAGCGGAAGTCTACGAAGTCGCATCCTTTTACGCCCATTTCGATATCGTGCTCGAGGGCGAGGACGCGCCGGCGCCGGTGACCATCCGCGTCTGCGACAGCCTGAGTTGCGAGTTGATGGGCGCGAGGCAATTGCTCGACACACTCAAATCGCGCGCGCCAAAGGATGTAAGAGTGGTGCGGGCCCCCTGTATGGGTCGTTGTGATTGCGCCCCGGTGGCCGAGGTTGGTCACAACCATATCGACCATGCCACGGCCGAATCGCTGACAGCCGCCGTCGAAGCCGGACAGACCCACACCGTTGTTCCCGACTATATGGACCTCGACGCCTACCGCGCCGATGGCGGTTATGCGCTTCTTCAGGCCTGTCTGGCCGGCGAACATGAGCCCGACAAATTGGTCAAACTGATGCAGGATTCCGGCCTGCGCGGCCTTGGCGGCGCTGGCTTTCCGGCCGGTCTGAAGTGGAAGATCATGCGACAGCAGGCCAAACCGCGCCTCTTTACCGTCAACGGCGACGAGGGCGAGCCCGGCACCTTCAAAGATCGCTACTACCTGGAACGCGACCCGCACCGTTTTCTCGAAGGCATGCTGGTTGCCGCCTGGGTCTGTGAGGTCGAGACCTGCTACATTTATATGAGAGACGAGTATCCGGCTTGCCGGCAAATCCTCGAGACCGAGATCGCGCGCCTGCAAGCGGCCGACCTGACCGGCGGCATCAAGATCGAAATGCGGCGCGGCGCCGGCGCCTATATTTGCGGCGAAGAGTCGGCGATGATCGAGTCGATCGAGGGCAAGCGCGGACTGCCGCGACATAAACCCCCCTTTCCTTCGGAACGTGGCCTTTTCGGCCTCCCGACCCTGACCCACAACGTCGAGACCGTCTATTGGGTACGCGAGCTGGTGGAAAAAGGTCCGCAGTGGTTTGCCGCCCAAGGCCGCAACGGCCGCAAGGGCCTGCGCTCCTTTTCAGTGTCCGGGCGGGTCAAGGAACCCGGCGTCAAACTGGCACCGGCCGGCGTGACCATCAAGGAGCTGATCGAGGAATTCTGCGGCGGCATGGCCGCCGGCCACAGTTTCAAGGGTTACCTGCCGGGCGGCGCGTCCGGCGGCATCCTGCCGGCCAGCATCGACGATGTTCCGCTGGATTTCGATACGCTGCAGGAACACGACTGCTTCATCGGTTCCGCAGCGGTGGTTGTCTTATCCGACAAAGACAACATGAAGGACGTCGCGCTCAATCTGATGCGGTTTTTCGAGGATGAGAGTTGCGGTCAGTGCACGCCCTGCCGCAACGGCACGGAAAAGGCAGTTCAGCTGATGCAACAAGACACCTGGAACCAGGAGTTGCTGCGCGAGCTTTCGACGGTAATGTTGGATGCCTCGATCTGCGGTCTTGGCCAAGCCGCGCCCAACCCGCTGCTTATGGTCATGAAACACTTCCCAGAGGATCTTTGAGATGCCCGACGGTTCGCAAACGACTCGCATCGGCTTCACCCTCAACGGCCAAGAGGTCGAGGCTATTGCCGGAGAAACGATCTGGCAGGTCGCGGAACGCAGGGGGATCGAGATCCCACATCTGTGTTATCAACCGGAACCCGGGTACCGGGCCGACGGCAATTGCCGCGCCTGCATGGTCGAAATCGAAGGCGAGCGCGTGCTCGCCGCCTCCTGCATACGCCAACCCAGCGCCGGCATGAAGGTCAATACCGCCAGCGAGCGGGCCAAGAAATCACGCGAAATGGTCTTCGAACTGTTGGCCGCGGACCAGCCCGAACGCGAGGTCGCGCACGACCCGGACTCCAAGTTCTGGACCTGGGCCAGCGACATGGGCGTGACCGCAAGCCGCTTCCCCGCACGCCATTCACCGACGCCAGACGCCAGCCATCCGGCCATGCGGGTCAACCTCGACGCCTGCATCCACTGTAACCTTTGTGTCCGCGCCTGCCGCGAGGTGCAGGTCAACGACGTCATCGGCATGGCCTATCGCGGGCATGGCGCCAAGATCGTCTTCGACTTCGACGACGACATGGGCGCCAGCACTTGCGTCGCCTGTGGCGAGTGTGTGCAGGCCTGCCCGACCGGCGCTCTGATGGAAGCGTCCCTGCTCGACGACAAGGGCGTACGCAGCCAGTACCCCGACCGCCACGTCGATACGCTTTGCCCGTTTTGCGGTGTCGGTTGCCAGACCCTGGTCCAGGTCAAGGACGACAAGATTATTTCGATCGACGGCCGCGACGGCCCGGCCAACGAAAAACGCCTTTGCGTCAAGGGACGTTTCGGTTTCGACTACATCGACCACCCCGGACGCCTGATGAAACCGCTGATCCGCCGCGACGACGCCCCGAAAGCCTGGGACATGCAGCTTGCCGACGGCAACTATCGCGAGGTCTTCCGCGAGGCCAGTTGGGATGAGGCTCTCGATCTCGCCGCCTCGGGTCTGAAAGGGGTCTTTCAGGCCGAGGGACCAAAGGGCTTGGCCGGGTTCGGCTCGGCCAAGTGTTCCAATGAAGAGGCCTATCTGTTTCAGAAACTGATACGCACTGCTTTCGGCACCAACAACGTCGACCACTGCACCCGCCTGTGTCACGCCTCCTCGGTCGCCGCCTTGATGGAGACGGTCGGTTCGGGTGCCGTGTCCGCGCCCTTTACCGCGGCGAACGATGCCGAATGCATCATCGTCATCGGCGCCCGCCCGGGGCAAAACCACCCGGTCGCCGCAACCTACTTCAAGAACGCCGCCAAGCATGGCGCCAAGCTCATCGTCATAGACCCGCGCAAGCAGCAGCTATCGCGGCACGCGACCTGGAACCTGCAGTTCAAACCTGGCAGCGACGTTGCCTTGTTGAACGCGATGATTCACACAATCGTCGAGGAAAAGCTCTATGACGAGCAATACGTGCAGGCCTACACCGAGGGATTCGAAGAACTCCAGACCCGCATCGTCGACTTCTCGCCCGAGGCCATGTCCGAAGTCTGCGGCGTCGAGGCCGCGACAATACGCGACGTCGCACGCTGCTACGCGACCTCGGAAAGCTCGATCATTTTTTGGGGCATGGGCATTTCGCAGCATGTTCACGGTACCGACAACGCACGCTGCCTGATCACCCTTGCGCTGATCACCGGCCAGGTCGGCCGTCCCGGAACCGGCCTGCATCCCTTGCGCGGCCAGAACAACGTCCAGGGTGCCTCGGACGCCGGTCTGATTCCCATGGTTTATCCCGACTACCGTTCGGTCGAGTCCGATGAAATACGCCAGGAGATGGAAGCCTTTTGGGGCACGAAGCTCGACCCCAAACGCGGCCTGACCGTGGTCGAGATCGTCAACGCCATCCACGACGACGTCATCAAGGGCATGTACATTCAGGGCGAGAACCCGGCGATGTCCGATCCCGATCAGACCCACGCGCGGCAAGCCTTGGCCAAACTCGAATGCCTGGTGGTTCAGGACATCTTCATGACCGAGACCGCGTGGCACGCCGATGTCATTCTGCCGGCAACCGCGCATGCCGAAAAGACCGGCAGCTTTACCAACACCAATCGCCAGGTTCAGTTGGCGCGCCAGGTCGTGCCGCCGCCGGGCGACGCACGACAGGACTGGGAACTGATCCAGGAGCTTGCGCAGCGTCTCGGCCTCGACTGGCGTTATGGCCATGTGAAGGACGTCTTCGCCGAGATGGCCGAGGTCATGCCCTCGCTCGCCAATATCACTTGGGAACGGCTGGAACGGGAAGAGGCCGTCACCTATCCCTGTGACGATCCCGGTCAACCCGGCAACGAGATTATTTTCGTCGAAGGCTTCCCCACCGCCAGCGGGCGCGGGAAGATCGTACCCGCCGACGTGACCCCGCCCGACGAGTTGCCCGACGAAACCTATCCGATGGTGCTGACCACGGGCCGCCTGCTCGAACACTGGCACACAGGCGCCATGACCCGGCGCGCCGGCGTGCTCGACAGCCTCGAGCCCGAGGCCATCGCGGCACTGAGCCAGACCGACATCAGACGCCTCGGAATTCGGCCGGGAGACAG
>JAJFGM010000245.1 GCA_021776145.1 Kiloniellaceae bacterium
GTGCCGCCAAGGGCGATTCGATAACCCTGGAAGAGACCGTGCGCGCCGGCGTCAAACGGGCGCGGGTGACGACGCAAACGATGCTGGACCGTTACCTGCAGCGCGAGCAGATCATGCAAAGGCAATTCGATGCCGGCGAGCGGCTGCACCGTCTCTGGCGGGTTTCGGGATCGGCGCCGACCGTCGTCGCGAGTTACGGACTGAGGGTGTCGGGCGGTGGCGACATCACTCAGCGTCAGGCGGCCTTGCGCGCCGATGTCACCTCGGCGCTGCTTGCCGTCGGCAATCGCCAAGCCTCGATCCTGGTTCACGTTTGCCTGTGCGACGAAGCGGCGGGTGACTGGGGTGAACGGCATCGCGGGCGTGCCGGAGATGGGATCGCCGTGCTGCGTTTGGCGCTCGACAGTCTCGCCGATCATTGGGGTCTTTGAACCGCTTCGACGGGGGCGGTTGACTTCTGCGCCGGCAAATCTCAGGCTATCTGCCAGGCGCGGAATTTGCGCCAGGAGAACCCCGACCGGATGCCCCGGGCGGGGTTTTCTCTTTGGACGACCAGCTCCCTGTCGTGGCGGCTTTCGGCGAAGACGACAGCGGGACCGATCGGCGACAGCGGGGCGGAAAGCGAGGTGAGGTGACCCCGAAGCAGAAACGATTTGCCGAAGAATATTTGATCGACCTGAACGCGGCCCAGGCGGCTCGACGCGCCGGCTATAGCGGGAGGTCGGCGGCCCAGGCCGGTCGCCGGCTGTTGCAATGCCCGGAGATCGCGAAGGCGGTGCGGTCGGCGATGGCGGACCGGTCGGAGAGGACCGCCGTCACCGCGGAACGGGTTCTCGATGAGTTGGCCTGCATTGCCTTTTCCGACCTGCGCGATTTGGCCGGCTGGGGTCCGGAGGGCGTCAAACCCCGGCCCAGCAGCGAGTTGGCGGACCAGGCGGCCAGAGCCCTGGCGGAGGTGACGGAAACCAGCGCGCGTGGCGGTGGCGCGGTTCGCCTTAAGCTGCATGACAAGAAGGCGGCGCTGGAGGCGCTTGCCCGGCATTTGGGCATGCAGGCGGAGCGCAAGACCTCGGGCACGGCGCAGGATCTGGTGCGGCGCCTGGAGGCGGGCCGGCAACGGGCGGCGGCGCGGCACGCCGCGGCGCCCGCGCGGAAGACGCAGGATCGTTAGGCCTCTTGAACATCCCGAAGGCCGCCGCCGAACCCGTACCCGCGCCGCGACCACGATAGGCGGACACCATCGAATATTCTGGTCACGCCTTTCGCTATCCGGATGCAACCACAATTCTCACTGAAATTGAGCTCGGGAGAATCGAGGAACGTCGAATTACGGACCGCTGACTCGATACCCTGACGACAAGGCCGCTGTCGAGCCGCTTCGGGGTGGCCTGCCGAACTGGCGGCCGGCCAATTCCATTCTTCCGAGCGGTCCTGCAACCGGGGGCGCGACAGCGGTAATTCAAGGCGCCTTGCGCCCAGAAGGAGCATGCAAAAAGCTGTGCGCCAAGTACCGACCAAACGGACTGGACCCAAGCTATTGCATGACATGATGAGAATGGCATTCATCATTATTGCGAGGGCCTTGCTTGTGCTCGCGAGGATCTTGCGGCACCAGCAACTTTTCATAGACAGCTGTTTTGACCTCGGCGGCAGGTGGAAATACGGAAAAGCGGATTGCGAGGGCGAGCGACATTCGCTCCTTGTGTCCGGTAAGCCTCAAGAAGAGAAAACGAACGACTTTAGTCCTATTTCATAGGAATTTATATGTTGACATCTGCTCCGGCATAGAGTATGCTTTGCTTCAAGATCGAGAATTGTGATTGAGAAGACCTCGGGCGGGCGACCGCGCCGGGGATTTTTTTGGCCCGGCGCTCCGAGCGCAGGGGCCGCGCGCCCTTAGAGAGGACACCAGATTGACCATCGCCGAGGCTTGCCGGCCTGGGCGCCGGTCAATTGTGTCGACTGTGTCTGGCGACCGGTCGCGCGGCCTGCAAGGCAGCGAGGCCGAACTTGCCGATGCCGTTGCCGAATTTCACGCCGATCCCCTGGGTTACGTGATCTTAGCCTTTGACTGGGGCGGTGGCGATCTGATCGGTCATGACGGCCCGGATGCCTGGCAAGCGGACATTCTCGAATCGATCGGCAGTGGCAGCTTGAGCCCCGCCGAGGCCCTGCGTGTCGCGGTGGCCTCGGGCCACGGTGTGGGAAAATCGGCGCTGGTCGCCTGGATCGTGTTATGGGCGATGTCGACGCGGCCGCATCTGGCGGGAGTCGTCACCGCCAATACCAAGACGCAGCTCGAGACCAAGACTTGGCGCGAATTGGCGGTGTGGCACAAGCGCGCCATCAACGCGCATTGGTTCAAGTGGACAGCGAGCAAGTTCTATCAAGTAGACCACCCGGAAACCTGGTTCGTTGCTGCTATTCCTTGGACGAAAGAACGCCCTGAAGCCTTTGCGGGGCTGCACAGCGAGCATGTGCTTGTCGTCTACGACGAGGCGAGCGCCGTTGACGACAGTATTTGGGAAGTCTCGGAAGGCGCCATGACGACACCGGGGGCGATCTGGTGTGCCTTCGGCAATCCGACCCGCAACAGCGGACGCTTCAAGGAATGCTTCGGGCGATTTCGCCACCGCTGGCAAACCCGGCAGATCGACAGCCGCGGCGCCAAAATGGCCAACCGGGCGCAGCTTGAGCAGTGGATCGAGGATTACGGGGAAGACAGCGACTTTGCCCGCATCCGCGTTCGAGGCGTCTTTCCGTGCGCCGGCGGTAACCAATTCATTCCCGGCGACCTCGTAGACGGGGCCAGGAACCGCGAGGCGATAGGCAACGGTCCTATCGTGCTTGGCGTCGACGTGGCCCGCTTCGGCGATGATCAGACGGTCCTGCTCTCCAGGCAGGGCGACAAGGTGAAGATGATTGCCCGCTATCGTGGCCTGGACACCATGCAAACCGCCGGCAAGGTCTCGGAGGCCATGGACAAGTACGAGCCCGCGGCAGTCTTCATTGACGGCGTCGGGGTTGGTGGTGGCGTGGTCGATAGGCTGCGGCAACTTGGCTATCGTGTGACCGATATCAACGCGGGCGCGCGCGCCACTGACGCGCATAAATACTACAACCTGCGCGCTGAAATGTGGGGAAAGCTTCGTGACTGGCTTGGCAAGGGCTGCCTGCCCGACGACCAAGAACTTGCCGACGATCTCATGGCGCCCGAGTACGGCTTTGACGGTCGCAACCGCATTCAACTTGAGAAAAAAGAGCGCATGAAAGAGCGCGGCCTTGCTTCGCCCGACTGTGGCGACGCGCTGGCCCTGACCTTTGCCGCGCCTGTGCGCGAGAAGAAACACAAACTGCAATTCGACAACCGAGGAATCGTCTGATGGCAACCCTCTACATCACCGAGTACGAGACCCTGGCGCCCATCGACCACGGGATTTTCGCCCAGTGCGGCTATGAAGACGGTGGCGTTACCGAACAGACGGTGACGTACACGACCTCGACGGCTTCGACTGCCTTCCAGGACGAAACCCGTTTCGTTCGGGTGGTCGCCGACGCCCTGGCTCATGTCGAGTTTGGCAGCGCACCAACCGCGACAATCTCGAACAAGCCGATCCAGGCCAATGTGCCGGAATACTTCGGCGTCGTTGGCGGCCAAAAGGTCGCGGCTTACGATGGATCGAGCTAAGTCATGATGGGATCCGGCCTGGGGCTTTTGGGGCGCGCGCAATCGGACCGACTGAACTTCCCGCGTAACCTAATCCGCAACAACACCATGCAGGGTGGAGTTGGCGGTTCGCCGGGTACTGCCCCCACATACTGGAGCATCGACGGCAGCGAGAATGGGCTTACCCGAACTCTGGCTTTCGGGACGGAAGGCTGGATCGACTATATCGACGTTCGTGTTGCGGGTACGACAACGGCGGCGAGTACGTATTTTGTTCACTTCGAAACAGCGATACGGATCCCGGCGGTCAAAGACCAAGTTTGGAATATTTCAGTATTCTGCAAACTTCAAGCTGGCTCGATGACGGGCATTTCCAGCCTACACATCAGACATCTCGAGAAAAACGATATGGGCGCCGATGTCGCTGAGGCAGTTGGGCCTGCGATAACACCCACCGTCGCCCTCATTAGGTATGAGTCAACGAGCACCCTGACGAATCCGGCGACGGCTTTTCTTCGGCCCAGAATAAGGTTTACCTATGCCAATTCGACCGCCATCGATTTCACGCTTCGAATGGGCTTACCACAAGCCAACCGCGGTGGTTTTCCCGCACCTCCTCAAAAGACATTCCCATAGGGTTTCGAAATTGCCACAGCTCTTGCCGTCCTGGGCTACAAGGCCCAGGCAACGGCGGCTCGGACGAAGTCAGTGCCCGTGAAATCACCAACAAGCCCGTCGCGAAGGTCGCAGCGCCGGCAAGACCGACCGAATTTCTGGCGATGTGTATCTGGACATTTCTAAGGTTTCGCCGCGATTAAAAAGGCGTCTGATGTTCGAAGATCTGCGTCCGAAAGTCCCGCGAATCGCGCTGCGAGTCTGCTTCGGCCAATACCATCGTCTCGCAGGACTGTTTCATTTAAGAGAATATCAAATCGCGAGTGCTGTATGAGATCCGTGTGAGTCGAATGTGGCTCGCGATTAAGTAGGAAGGGCCGGGCGCCACGGGTAACTCGCCAAGCGAGATCCGAGAGGCCCCAGTGGCCGTTCCATGACTTTGCAGTGTTGTGGCATTTGAAATCGATCTGATGGGACATACAGGCGCCGGACTTTAGCCAAGCGAAACAGGTACGGTACGCACCGGCCAAGTCGTCTACATGCTCCATTACCGACTGTGAGAGTATCCAATCAATGCTTTCTTCGCGAAGAATCGAAGGGTCATCCCAGGGTGCCACGTAAGTTACCATTGATTCAGGGGATGTCTTAACTCCGGGGGTAATATCGACAAGCAGCTTGGCTAGACGGGTATTGTCAAGGGCGGCAGCGAGGCGCTCCTCGTCTAGAATGGTGTTGGGGAAATCGTAACGGCCGAGCGCCGGGCGTACACGCGGGAACTCATCGTTGTCAGGGATTGGCGCGCGTTGTTGGAACAGTTTTATGAGGTCGCCACAGATGGCGACATTTCGTTCATCGTTGGCGTGTGCCTTAGCGTCGAATCCGAAGTATCGCTCCGTACCTGCTATGAGTGCGGCTAGGCCCACGCCGATTGAGTTTCCAGGGCCGATTTCGGCGATTGCCTTTGGCTTTGTGCATGCACCAACTTCAGCAAGCTTCACCAAGTGTCGCAGGTAGACTGAGTAACAGTAACGGGCCGATTGGCTGGAGCCGCCAGCGCGGGTGTAGAGGGCTGGTGGCGCTACGTATGACAGCAGTCCCTGCGCGACCGCGCGGAGTCGTATTTGTGTGCCCAATTTCGCCCCCTAAATTCACACCTGAAGCGCTATGACCATAACCGACAGCAACCGAAGGCTACAATCATGAAGGTTTGTGCCTAGCCATGTCCTATCGCTCCATCACGACCGACCACGAACTGAAGGCCGCTCTCGGGCGCGAGATCCGCAATGCGTTGGGCTACATTGGCGGCGAGCTGACCGAGGCGCGGCGCGAGGCGCATAAATATTACATGGGCGAGCCCTTCGGCGACGAGGTGGAGGGGCGCTCGCAGGTCGTCTCGACCGACGTTGCCGACGTCATCGAATGGATCATGCCGTCGCTGCTGAAGATCTTCACCGCCGGCGACCGGGTGGTGAACTTCGCGCCGGAGGGCCCCGAGGACGTCGAGACCGCCGAGCAGGCGACGGAATACGTCGGCTGGATCTTCAACCGCGACAACCCCGGCTTTCAGATCCTCTACACTTGGTTCAAGGACGCGCTGCTGTTCAAGAACGGCGTGGTCAAGGTCTATTGGGACGAAAAGCCAGAGACCAGCAGCGAAACCTATAGCCAGCTGACGGAAGAAGAATTCGACGCCGTCGTGCTGCCCGAAGAGGTCGAGGTCATCGAGCATAGCGCCTATGCCTCGCCCGGTGCCGAGGCGCAGTTGGCGCAGGTTCAGGTGGACATGGCCTTGGCGGGCCAGGCGCCGCCGCAGGTCGCGCTACCGCTGCTGCACGACGTCAAGATCAAGCGCACGACGACGGACGGCCGCGTGCAGGTCGAGCCGGTGCCGCCGGAAGAGTTCCTGATCGAGCGCCGGGCCCGTTCCATCGAGACCGCTAATTTTTGTGCCCACCGCGTGCGCAAGACCCGTTCGGAACTGGTCGAGATGGGCTTCGACCGCAAGGTGGTGGAGACCCTGCCGACCCACAACTCGGACGAATACAACGAGGAACTGGTCCAGCGCCACGACGATACCGAGGACTGGATCGACAACAATTCCGGCGACATCGCCTCGGACCAGATTTGGCTCTACGAGTGTTATGCGCGCCTGGACCTGAACGGCGACGGCATCACCGAGCTGTGGCAGATCTTCCTGGCCGGCGAAGAAAGTTACGAGGTGCTGGACAAGGAAGAGGTCGACCGCGCGCCCTTTGCCTCGCTCACGCCGATCATCATGCCGCACCGCTGGCACGGGCGCTCCGTTGCCGAGCTGATCATGGACCTGCAGCGCATCAAGTCGACGGTGCTGCGGCAGATGCTCGACAACATGTACGGGCAGAACAACAACGGCCACATCGTCTCGGAAGACGGC
>JAJFGM010000246.1 GCA_021776145.1 Kiloniellaceae bacterium
GCCGTCATCAAGATCAAGATCATCTACCAGGACGACAAGATCGCCGCCGCCAAACGTTGGGTCCCGCTGCTCGTCGCCACCATGGCGGCGGTGTTTTCCTGCTATCTGGTGATGAAGGGCCTGAAGCGGGTCTGGAAAGCCGACGCGTTCGCCGTGCTGGCCATCGGCGCGGCGGTATTCGCTATCGCCTATGCGCTTCTCAAGCCCTGGGTGAGCCGCCGCGCCGAGGGCCTGGAAAACCGCAACCAGTCCCTGCGTAAGCTCTTTCAACTGCCGCTGATCTGCTCGGCGGCGCTGCTTTCCTTCGCGCACGGTGCCAACGACGTCGCCAACGCGGTCGGGCCGCTGGCGGCGATTCTGCACAGCGCCCAATCCGGCGAGATCGCCGGCAAGGTCTCGATCCCGATCTGGGTCATGGTGATCGGGGCGATCGGCATCAGCCTCGGGCTGTTTCTCTACGGCCCACGGCTCATTCGCATGGTCGGCGAGCAGATCACCCGCATGAACCCGATGCGCGCCTTTTGTGTCGCTCTTTCCGCCGCGATCACGGTGATCATCGCCTCGGCCTTGGGACTTCCCGTCAGTTCCACCCACATCGCCGTCGGCGCCGTCTTCGGCGTCGGCTTCTTTCGCGAATTTTACACAGGCCACAGCAAACGCCGGCGTGAGTACGTAAAAAACCGGCGCGCTCCGAAGCTTGACGAGGCCGCCGGAGCGCCAGGCGATCAAGACGACGTCGCGCCCACCACGCCACCTTTACCCGACGGCGAAGTGCGCCGCCGCCGCAAGCTGGTGCGGCGTTCGCATTTCATGACCATCATCGCCGCCTGGGTAATTACCGTACCCGCCACGGCGATCCTGGCGGCCGGGATCTTCCTGAGCCTGAATCTGATCCGCTGACGTGGGATATCCAAACAAGAGGCGCCCTGAGGGGCCGGCGGCCGCGGCGTCGGAGGAATCGCCTCCGAGGTCGCGGCAGTGCTTTATCGCGACCGTCCAAATATGCCAAAATCGGGTCAAATATGCCAAAGTCGAGCAAGACGAACCGGCCGGCACGCCGGGTGGCCAGGGCTAACTTAAAATGCGAACAGCGGGGTAGGGAAAACATGGACGTACGCGCAGCCGTAGCTTTCGAGGCGGGTTCGCCGCTTTCGATCGAGACCGTACAGTTGGAGGGACCTCGCGCCGGCGAGGTACTGGTCGAGGTCAAGGCCACGGGCATCTGCCACACCGACGAATTCACGCGATCGGGCGGCGACCCCGAGGGCATCTTTCCCTCGATCCTCGGCCATGAAGGCGCCGGTATCGTCGTCGATATCGGGCCCGGGGTAACGTCGCTGAAAAAGGGCGATCACGTCATCCCGCTCTATACGCCGGAATGCCGGCAGTGCGAATACTGCCTCAACCCCAAGACCAACCTTTGCCAGGCGATCCGCACCACCCAGGGTCAGGGACTGATGCCCGACGGCAGCAGCCGATTTTCGCTGAACGGCGATCCGCTCTACCACTACATGGGCTGCTCGACCTTCTCCAACTACACCGTCCTGCCCGAGATCGCCCTGGCCAAGGTGCGTCAGGACGCGCCCTTCGACAAGATCTGCTACATCGGCTGCGGCGTCACCACGGGGATCGGCGCCGTCATCAATACCGCCAAGGTCGAACCCGGCTCCAATGTCGTCATCTTCGGTCTCGGCGGCATCGGCCTCAATGTCATCCAGGGCGCGCGCATGGTCGGCGCCGACAAGATCGTCGGGGTCGACCTCAACGAGGACAAGCGCGCCATCGCCGAGAAGTTCGGCATGACGCACTTCGTCAATCCCAAGGTGGTCGAGGGCGACGTCGTGAACCATATCGTCGAATTGACCGGCGGCGGCGCCGACTACTCCTTCGAGTGCATCGGCAATGTCACCACCATGCGCCAGGCGCTGGAATGCGCCCACAAGGGCTGGGGTGTCTCGGTCATCATCGGCGTCGCCGGCGCCGGCCAGGAAATCGCCACCCGGCCCTTCCAGCTGGTCACCGGCCGGACCTGGAAGGGCACGGCCTTCGGCGGCGCCCGCGGCCGCACCGACGTGCCGCAGATCGTCGACTGGTACATGGAAGGCAAGATCAACATCGACGATCTGATCACCCACACCCTGCCGCTCGACGACATCAACAAGGGCTTCGATCTGATGCACGCCGGCGAATCGATCCGCAGCGTGGTCGTCTATTAGGTCTGTGCTTTCCTCGGACCGCCCATCGTACCCTGATTCCCTAATTCGTAGCGTCGTGTTTCGGGTTCAGGGCAAGAGTGTGCCTCAGATCCGGAAGTCCGGATCCAATAGTAAGCCGGATCTGCTCTAACTATTTGATTCAGGGCGGATCATCGCATCAGGTCAAGATGCGCTAAATGGGCGCAAGGGCGGCTACCATGTGAGGATGCGCGCAATGCCCCCGGCTCAGTCGGCGACTTGGACCAGAGATCGACAGAGCTGGCTGACCGCGTCTTGGTGTCGGCCGTCCGCGATCTTCGAGAAGTTGCGGGCAAGATCAAGGCACATGCGCTGGCGCTCGTCCAAACAAGTGGAATTGGACTCCACGCCCTCGAAAAAATATTCGATATCGACGCTGAGGGCGTTGGCGATGCCGTAGAGATGGCCGGCCGAGATTCGGTTGATGCCTTTTTCGTATTTGTGCGCCTGCTGGTACGTCACACCGATCCGGTCCGCCAACTGCTTCTGGGTCCAGCCCAGCATCGTGCGCCGCTCGCGAATTCGACGGCCGACATACTTTGTGACTTCTTGAAAACCCGGGGAGAAATTTCTCACGTGACCAACCCGCCTATTCAGTTAGAACTATGGATCTGTGTGGATTGCCTACGAATTCATATAGGGTAGAGCAGATAATGCCTTGGAAGCGTTAACGACTTCCTAAGCCCGGCTGGTGGCACAGCGAACTCGGTCTGGTCCGAGAACTGAGCGAAAGCCGCGAAGTTTATCGCGCCAACGGCATTGCGCGACATTGCCTTGCGCCCACCGCCGCGGGTAGGGCCGTCATGCAGCAGCTGTCCAGGATCGACACCGGGATCGACACCGGGATCGACATCGGGATCGGCATCGGCGGGCTATTTCTCGTGGCGGTGCCGCCGATCGGCCTGCTCGGCGGGCGCAAGGAACGCGCCGCCGGCCTTGCCTTAGCAATGATTGGCGTGCTGTGGGCCTACCGTTGACGCGGATGCCGGCTCAATCCTTACCTCACTCGGCGCGGAACAAGCCTTCGAGGAAGCCCATGAACCAGATGTGCTGGGCCTCGTCGTGCGCTGCTCCCAGGCGATCCTGCTCTTCGCGGCTCTGCGCGCCCGGCTTGCCATAGGCGGCCCGATCCGCCTGCTGCCAACGCGCAAAGCCGCTGCGCGTCACCTCGGCATGGAATTGAAATCCAAAGGTCCGCTCGCCGTACTTGAAGGCCTGTTGGCCGAAGAGCTCGCTTGACGCCAAAAGCTCGCCACCCTCGGGCACGGCGAATTCGTGAAAGTGCGACTCGGCCAGGTAGAGACTTTCCGGCAAGTAGGCGCGCCCGGCCGGCGTCGGCGTAATGGGGTAGTAGCCGAACTCGTGCGGCTCGCCCGGCTTCGGGCCGACCTCCGCCCCCAGCACATAGGCGATCGACTGCGCGCCCTGACAGATGCCGAGCAGCGGAACATCCCGAGCCACGCAGGCTTCGATCCAGCGATGCTCGTCGTTGAGGAAGGGGTGTTTGTCGGTATCAAAAACGTTAAAGGGACCGCCATAGACAACGCTGGCGATCACCGAGCCGTCGGGGTCTTCCAGGGCCTCGCCCTTGAAAGGCCGGCGGATCTCGGGCTCGACATTGCGCGAACGGAAAAAAGTTACGACCCGATCATCGACGGGACCGTCGCCGTGCATGATGAGAACCGCGCGCTTTGTCATCGACCACATCCCTTCGCAAGTGGACGGTTCGGGGGTGGTCGGCCTATCGCGGGCAAACCCACCGCCACAGAACTGCCCGCTGACCCGGTCCACCTCGACCCGAAGCGGACTATAGGCAGCATTTCGGGCCAGCGGAACCAGAAATCCGCGGCCACCGAGGCTTGCACACGAGGTGCGATCCGACCAAGCTGGAAGGCAATGAACCTCGCCGAACTCCTGTTACGCAGTGGCCGCGCCGATACCGACCAGGCCGCGATCGCCCTGGGGCCGAACGTCGTCTCCAGCTATGGCGATCTGCTGCGACAAACCAGCCGCCTGGCCGGTGGCCTGCGCCGAGGACTCGATCTCAAAGTCGGCGACCGCGTCGCCCTGGTGATGAAGAACTGCCCCGAGTACGTCACCGCGCTTTTTGCCGCCTGGTGGGGTGGCCTGGCGGCGGTGCCGATCAACGCCAAGCTGCACGGCAAGGAAATCGACTACATCCTTGGCGACAGCGGCGCAAAGCTCTGCCTGGCAACCGGGGGTCTGGCGTCGGGAGTGAACGAAAGCGCCGCCGTGCAGTCCGGCGCTTGCCGGCTGATCGAGATCGGCGACGGCGATTGGGCCGGGCTGCTAAGTGGCCCGGAAATGCCGCCGCATGCCGCCGCGCCCGAGGAGATGGCCTGGCTGTTCTACACCTCTGGCACAACCGGCCAACCAAAGGGCGCCATGCTCAGTCACCGCAGCCTCTACACCATGACGGCCTGTTATTTCATGGATGTCGATACCATCGCGCGCGGCGATTCCCTGCTGCACGCGGCGCCGATGTCGCACGGCTCTGGCATCTACATCCTGCCGCACGTCGCCGCCGCCGCGACCCAGGTCATCCCCGAAAGCGGCGGCTTCGAGCCCGACGAGATTTTCCACCTGCTGCGTGCGCATCGAGGCGTCAGCTTCTTTGCCGCTCCGACCATGGTGCATCGCCTGTGCAATGCGCCGGGCGCCGAGGCGGCCGACCGCGGCAACCTCAAGACCATCGTCTACGGCGGCGGTCCGATGTACGTCGCCGACTGCAAGCGCGCTCTGGCTGTCTTCGGTAACAGGCTGGTGCAGATCTACGGCCAGGGCGAGACACCAATGACCATCACCGCGCTTAGCAAGGCGCGCCACGGCGAAAGCGATCATCCCGACTATGAGGCGCGCCTGGCCTCGGTCGGAACGCCGCAGTCCCTGGTCGAGGTGCGGATCTTCGACAGCGAGGGCAAGGAAGCGGCAAGCGGCGAGACCGGCGAGGTGGTGGTGCGCGGACCGTCGCTGATGACCGGCTACTGGCGCCGCCCCGAGGCGACGGCCGAGGCGATCCGCGATGGTTGGCTCTATACCGGCGACATCGGCGCCTTCGGCGCCGACGGTTTCCTCACCCTGAAAGACCGTTCCAAGGATGTCATCATCTCCGGCGGCAGCAACATCTACCCGCGCGAAGTCGAGGAAGCGCTACTGCTGCACCCAAAGGTGCGCGAGGTCTCGGTGATCGGCGAAGCCCATGCCGACTGGGGCGAGACCGTCGTCGCCTGCATCGTCGCCGACGACGTCGGTCACCCGCCAGGGGAAGCCGAACTGAACCGCCACTGCGGCGAACAGATCGCCCGCTTCAAGCGGCCAAAACGCTACCTCTTCCTCAACGAACTGCCAAAGAACAACTACGGCAAAGTGGTCAAGACCGAGCTGCGCGCGCGGCTCAAGGGATAGGGCCGGACGGAGAGCCTATTGAAGGCTCACAGTCAGTCGTACCCGGGCTGCGGTCGCCCCCGGGGCTTCCATTTCCCCTGGAACTTCAATCTTCCAGGGCACCGCGACAGGCCTGTTCGATCCAGCGTGTCACCGCGCGCACATGCGCGGCACGGCCGACGTCGCGGCGCTGCAGCAGCCAGACCTCACGCCGCAAGGCAACCGGACCGGCCCGTTCGAGGCCGGCGCGCCGCTCTCCTAGGGCGCAGGGCAGAAAGGCCGTGCCCGCTCCGGCGGCGGCGGCGGTCAGCATCACTTCCGGATCGTTGCTGCGCAGCACCGGCGCCGCGCCGCCGAGCTGCTCTTCGACCCAGCGGCCTTCGGGAATGCGCGAGAACTCCCGTCCCCAGGCAATCCAGCGCGTTTCCGGTGTGCCCCTACCGGCACGGCCTGTTTTAGCACGGCCCGTTTCTGCACGGCCCGTTTCTGCACAGTAAGGCGCATAGCCCATGCTGCCGAGACGGCGTACCCGGAGTTCCTCGCCGCCGCTTTTCGGCAGCGACAGGCGCACCGCAAGATCGGACTCCCAACGCTCGAGGCGAACGTTGCGCGGCTCGGCGGTCAGCACCAGCGTGATCTGCGGATGGCCGGCCGACAACAGTGGCAGCGCCGGCGCCAGCACGGCGCGGGCAAAGGTCGGCGGCGCGCTGAGCCGCACCTCGCCGGCCGGCACCGCTTGACCGGCGGCGGCTTCCAGCGACAGCGCCGCGGCGGCGCGCTCCATGCTTTCGGCGTGGCCGCTAAGGGCCTGTCCTAGTGGCGTCAGGGTGAGGCGGCCGCGACTGCGGACAAAGAGCACCAGGCCAAAGTTCTCTTCCAAGGCCGCCATGCGGCGCGTCAAGGTGGTGTTGTCGACAGCGAGTAGACGCGCCGCCTCGGTCACCGACGGGCAGCGCCGCGCCGCCAGCAAAAGCCGCGCGTCGTCCCAACGCAGCAGTTGGCGGGCGGTTTCCTGCATTTGTGCACGTTTCTTTTGCATTAATTCGCATTGTTGCAGATTTCGGCACACCTTAATAGGGGAGTCAGGTCAGATCACCCGAAACCTCTCCCGAAGGCCACCGCTATGGATGTGCAGCAGTTCACCGCCTTCATCGCCTTCGCCCTGATCACCTCGATCACGCCGGGCCCCAACAACCTCATGGTCATGGCCTCGGCCGCGGCATTCGGCTGGACCCGGACCCTGCCGCTGATTTCCGGCATCGCGCTGGGCATCGCCTCCATGCTCGGGGCCGCCGCCCTCGGCCTCGGCGCCCTGCTGCAGCAGGCACCGGAGCTGCTCGTCGCGGTGCGCCTTTTGGGCGCCGCCTGGCTGTTGTGGCTGGCATGGCAGTTCGCCGCTCCGGCCGTGCGTCGGAGGCCCCCGGCTGGCGCGGGGTCTAGGGGCCCCGCGGTGCCGGGGCGACCCCTGCGGGCTTACGAAGCGGCGCTCTTTCAATGGATCAATCCCAAGGCCTGGACCCTGGCCGTTGCCGCCTCGGCCGCCTATGCCGGACTGGCGCCCGACGCGGCGACCCGCGCCCTGGTCATGATCGCGGCGATCCTGGTCATCGCGCCTTTCAGCAACAGCGTCTGGGCCCTGGCCGGCAGCGCCCTGCGCCGGCTGACCGGCGAGGGTGCGACGGGCCGAGTTTTCGGCCTCGCCATGGCTCTGCTCATCGTCGTCAGTGCGGTGGTCATCGCGCTGGGCTAGGGCCTGTTGAGGTTCAGGTTACGGCCTCGGCGGGAGCGTATTTGCGCCTGGGCAAGGAGCGCGTGGCGCCGTGGGGTGGGTCCCCCACAAGTTGCGCGCGACGCGGCCCTGGCGCAAA
>JAJFGM010000247.1 GCA_021776145.1 Kiloniellaceae bacterium
ACCGCCTGACGGACCGCGATCCGGCGTTGCGCAAGGCCGCCGCCCAATCCCTGGGTAGGGTCCTCGGTGAAAATCAGCGCACCTTCGCGCTGATCACCAACACCCTGGCCAAGGACAAGCAGATCGAGGACGGCTGGCGCAACTTCGAGCGTCCGGTGTCGCCGCGCAACCTGTCGAACTTTGTCGAGGACGAAGTCGTCGACGCCCTCGTGCGGTCCGTGCGCGACCACTATCCGCAGTTGTCGCATCGCTACTACGCCTTGAAGGCCAAGTGGTTCGGTGTCGGGAAGCTGCCTTACTGGGACCGCAACGCGCCGCTGCCGGGCGGCGACGACCGGGTCATTCCCTGGGACGAGGCGCGCAACACCGTGCTCGACGCCTATCAGGCCTTTTCGCCGGCCCTGGCGGCGCTCGGCCGTCAGTTCTTCGACAAGGATTGGATCGACGCGCCGGTGCGCCCCGGCAAGGCGCCGGGCGCCTTCGCGCATCCGACGGTGCCGTCGGCGCATCCCTACCTGCTGCTCAATTATCAGGGCCGCACCCGCGACGTCATGACCCTGGCGCATGAACTCGGCCATGGCGTGCATCAGGTCCTCGCCGCGCCGCAAGGCCAATTGATGGCGGATACACCGCTGACTCTGGCGGAAACCGCATCGGTCTTCGGCGAGATGCTGACCTTCCGGGCCTTGCTCGAGAAAGAGACCGATCCACGCCGCCGCAAGATCATGCTGGCATCCAAGGTCGAGGATATGCTGAACACCGTGGTCCGACAGACTGCCATGCATTGTTTCGAGGCGGCGGTTCACGACGAACGACGCGGCGGCGAGATTCTCTCCGAGCGTCTTTGCGAGATCTGGATGGAGACGCAGCGCGAAAGCCTGGGCCCGGCCCTGGAGTTCGACGACGCCTATCGCAACTACTGGGCCTATATCCCGCACTTCATCCACGTGCCGTTCTATGTCTATGCCTATGCCTTCGGCGACTGCCTGGTGAACTCGCTGTACGCCGTTTACGAAAACACCGAAGAAGGCTTCGCCGAAAAATACCTGGCGATGCTCGCTGCCGGCGGTACCAAGCGGCACAAGGAACTGCTGGCACCCTTTGGCCTGGATGCCTCGGAAGCCGATTTCTGGGGCCGCGGCCTCAGCCTGGTCAGCCGTTTCATCGACGAGCTCGAATCCCTGGAGTGAGCTACGCGTGATGCCTCCGGCCAACAGTCCGACCAGCAGCTCGGTACCGGGAGACGGCGGCGCGACGATGGACATCGTCGTCATTGGCGCCGGGGTCCAGGGTCTTTCGGCGGCGCTATTCCTGCAGAACGACGGACACCGCGTGGTGGTGGTCGACCCGCGCGAGCCCGGAACCGGCACAAGTTTCGGCAATGCCGGCGCCGTCGTGACGACGAGCTGCGCGCCGCTGGCGATGCCGGGCATCTTGCGCCAGGTTCCGAAAATGCTGCTCGACCCACAAGGCCCGCTGATCGTGCGCTGGTCCTATCTGCCGCGCGCCTTGCCATGGCTGTTCGACCTTGTCCGTGCCAGCCGGCCGCGCCAGGTCGAGCGCATTTCCATTGCCCTGGCGGCGCTCAACAGCCGTGCCGAGAAACCCTGGCGCGAGCTGTCGCGCCTCTGTGGGGCGGAAGATCTTTTGCGGCCCGTCGGCTGGTTGAAGGTATACGAAAAGGCTGAGAATTTCGAAGCGACCCGGGCCGAGCGCGACTTGATGACGCGCCGCGGCTGTCGTTTCGAAGTGCTTTCCGCCGACGAGTTGCGGCAACTGGAGCCGAACCTGGCGCCGCACTTTCGCTGGGGATTATTTCAGCCCGACGCCCATTTCCTGCTCGATCCGCATGTCATGACATCGCGCTTCGCGCAGACCTTCCTGCAGCGCGGCGGTGAAATCCGTCGCGAGACCGCCGGCACCATCGAGACGACGGCCGAGGGGCGCCACCGGGTGGTGACGGATCAGGCGCGTCTCGATGCCGACCGGGTGGTGCTCGCCGCCGGCGCCTGGTCGCGGCCTTTCCTGAAACAGCTCGGCGTGCGCCCACGCCTGGACACCGAGCGCGGCTACCACCTTATGCTGCCGCAGCCCGAGCGCGGTCTTAACCGGCCGACCGTCAATGGCGACAGCGGTTTTGCGCTCTGTCCCATGCTAAAGGGCATGCGCCTGGTCAGCGGCGTCGAATTCGCCGGCCTGGCGGCGGCGCCGGACTATCGCCGCATCCGCGGCCTCTTGCCGCTGGCCCAACGCATGCTGCCGGGCCTGTCGGGTGACGAACAAAGCGCCTGGCTCGGATTTCGTCCCTCGATCCCGGATTCGTTGCCGGTGATCGGCCCGGCGCCCCGCCTGCCCGGTGTCTACTGCGCCTTCGGCCATGGCCATCTCGGCATGACCGAAGGACCGGTCACCGGCCGGCTGATCGCCGACCTCGTCGCCGGCCGCGACCCGGGACTCGATATCGCTGCCTTCAGCCCTGGGCGCTAAATCTGTGAAACCTGGAATTCCCCGCCCCGCGAGGCCATGTGAGAAGACATGGACGACGAGCCACGCAACGCAGCGGCCAAGCACGCGCCCGCCAAGGACACGCCCGCCAAGGACACGCCCGCCAAGGGCATGCCCGCTAAAGACGCATCTGCCGCGCAGCCCGGCGAAGATCTCGGCAAGGAAACGTCGAACCTCGGTGGACGCCTGAAGCGCTACGCCCGGGTCGGCGGCGCCGTCGGCGGATTGGCGGCGCAGTTGGCCGGCGCCCGCATCCTCGGCACCAAACTGGACCGTGGCCGCCATTCGACCGAATTGAAATCGGCGCTCGGCGGCCTCAAGGGGCCGCTGATGAAAGCTGCACAGATCCTGGCCACCATTCCCGATGCCCTGCCGCGCGAGTATGCCGAAGAACTGCGCCAGTTGCAGTCCAACGCGCCGGCCATGGGCTGGCCCTTCGTGCGTCGCCGCATGCGCGGCGAGCTGGGGCCGGACTGGCAGAAAAAATTCCGCAGCTTCGAACATCAGGCCGCCGCCGCCGCGTCGCTCGGCCAGGTTCACCGCGCCGTTGGCCTCGACGGCACGGAGCTTGCCTGCAAGCTGCAGTACCCCGATATGCTGTCGACGGTCGAGGCCGATCTGCAGCAGCTGCGTCTGGCCTTTGGTATCTATCGCCGCTACGACCAGGCCATCGACCCCAGCAACATCTATAAGGAACTGGCGGAACGGCTACGCGAGGAACTTGACTACGAGCGCGAAGCCAAACACATGCGGCTCTATGCCAGCATGTTGAAAAAGGAACCGGGCGTGCGTCTGCCCGTGGCGGTCGACACGCTCTCGACAGTGCGCCTCTTGACCATGAACTGGCTGAGCGGCGCGCCGCTGCTCGACTTCGTGGCGGCGCACCAGACCGACGTCGAAGCCCGCAACGAGGTGGCGCTGAACATGTTCCGGGCCTGGTACGTGCCGTTCTATACCTGCGGCGTCATTCACGGCGACCCGCATCTCGGCAACTACACGGTGGCGCCGGAGCGACACATCAATCTTCTCGACTTCGGCTGCGTCCGGGTATTTCCGCCGCGCTTTGTCGAAGGCGTGATCGACCTTTATTTCGCGCTCGAGCGCGGCGACCGCGACCTGGCGGTGCATGCCTATGAAACCTGGGGCTTCAACGATCTGTCGAACGAGCTTCTTGAGGCGCTCAACATCTGGGCCGGGTTTCTCTACGGACCGCTGTTGACGGACAAGCCGCAACCGATCATGGGCGAGGAGGATTCGCTGTTCGGCGCTCGCGTCGCCGGCCGTGTGCACTCCGAACTGCGGCGCCTTGGCGGCGTGCGGCCGCCGCGCGAATTCGTGCTCATGGACCGCGCCGCCATCGGCCTGGGATCGGTCTTCATGCATCTCAAGGCCGAGATCAACTGGCATCGCCATTTCCACGAACTGATCGCCGGCTTCGACGTGACGGCGCTGCAACGTCGGCAGAAGCGTCTGCTCGGCACTGTCGGCCTTTCGCCGCCCGAATGACTCGCCCGCGATGGTGGTCGCCGGGTGATCAGGGCAGGTGTGCGCTTCGTCGAAAATCGGCTACTGACGCGGTTCCGAAATGAGAGATCTAGCCAAGCGATTCTACGTCCAGAAATTGACATAATACTATAATATAGTATATATTGGTAAGATCGATTTCAGTTGGAAGGGGAAATCAATGGCAAAAACAACTAGCATTTCCTTGGGCGATCACTTTTCGAGCTTCGTTGAAGGGCTGGTGTCGAAAGGTCGCTATGGCTCCGCCAGCGAAGTGGCGCGGGCAGGCCTTCGGATGCTCGAAGAGCATGAAATCAAGCACGCAGCGCTGCAACGAGCCATCACGGAAGGGCTTGAAGGCGGCATATCCGAAAAATTTGACATGGGCGCACTTCAGCGAGAAATGGACAATGAATAGTGCCCGGATTTCGTGTCAGCAAATCAGCCGATTCTGATATCCGTGCGATTGCCCGATACACTCAAGATGAGTGGGGCACGGGGCAACGCCGGAATTATCTGGACGGATTGAACGCCAAATTCGAAATCCTGTCACAAACTCCGACGATCGCCGCCGAGAGGCAGGATCTTGATCCGCCCGTGCGTATCCATATCCACGAGAAACATTGGATCGTATACTCAACGATGAACGCGGAATTCTGATAATCCGTGTTCTCCACCAGAGCATGGATGTTCCGGCGCATCTCTCTTCTTAAATCGCGAACAGCAATGGTGGCGTGCGGCCGCCGCGCGAATTCGTGCTCATGGACCGCGCCGCCATCGGTCTGGGACCGGACTTCATGCATCTCAAGGCAGAGATCAACTGGCTTCGCCATTTCCACGAACTGATCGCCGGCTTCGAGGTGACGGCGCTGCAACGCCGGCAGATGCTGCTGCTCGCCGCTGTCGGCTGATCAGGAAGGGCGCAATCGCCGCCGAAGAGCGCCGTTTGAAAAAATTACCGCGCTGCGCCAGGAATAAAGTGACCCGACACGCGACCGAATGTCGCAAGGGGGCTTGCTAGAGGCGCGTACAGCCGTCATTAAGACGTGCCGCGATGTATCTGGTGTTTTTGACCGCGCAATAGCGCGCATTGCGCGCGGCGTGTTTGCATCGCCACGCAAGAATTCCAACTGGGGGCTGCACTGACATGAAGATCGCGATCCCGAAGGAGAGGCGCCCGCACGAGGCCCGCGTTGCCGTCTCGCCGGAGACCGTGAAGAAGCTGATCGGCCTGGGGGCCGAGGTCGTGATTGAAAAGGGTGCCGGGTCAGGCGCCGCCTTTACGGATCAGTCCTACAAGGACGCCGGCGCGACAATAGCCGCCTCCGCCAAGGCGACGCTTTCCGGCGCCGAGGTGATCTTGAAGGTGCAGCGGCCGCAGATCGGCGGCAAGAACAGCGAGGCCGCAGGCCTGGCCGCCGGCGTTCACCTGATCTGCATCATGGATCCCCTGCGTGCCAAGGACGATGTCGCGGCGCTCGCCGAGCTGGGCGTCACCGCCTTTGCCATGGACATGGTGCCGCGCATTACCCGCGCCCAGGCCATGGACGTGCTGTCCTCGCAGGCCAACTTGGCGGGTTACAAGGCCGTGCTCGACGCCGCCGAACACTATGGCCGCGCCATGCCGATGATGATGACCGCGGCCGGCAAGATATTGCCGGCCAGGACTTTGGTGATGGGCGCCGGCGTTGCCGGCCTGCAGGCCATCGCCACGGCGCGGCGCCTCGGCGCCATTGTCAGCGCCACCGACGTGCGCCCGGCGGCCAAGGAACAGGTTGAAAGCCTCGGCGCCAGCTTCGTTGCCGTCGAAGACGAGGAATTCAAGCAGGCCGAGACGGCCGGCGGCTATGCCAAGGAAATGAGCGAGACCTATAAGGCCAAGCAAGCCGAGCTGACCGCCCTGTCCATCGCCAAGCAGGATATCGTGATCACCACGGCCCTGATCCCGGGGCGTCCGGCGCCGCTGTTGATCAGCGCCGAGATGGTCGAGAGCATGAAACCGGGATCGGTCATCGTCGATCTGGCCGTGGAAAACGGTGGCAACTGCGCACTGTCCAAACTCGGCAAGGTGGTGACCAGCAAGAACGGCGTCAAGATCGTCGGCCACGCCAACGTGCCGAGCCGACTGGCGACTGAGTCCTCATCGCTCTACGCCCGCAATATCCTGAATTTCCTGCAACTTTTGATCGACGCCGAGAGCAAGGCGCTGGCGATCGATTGGGAAGACGACATCGTCAAGGGCACCCTAATTTGCCGCGACGGCGCCGTCGTGCATCCGGCGCTGGCCGAAATGCACGCACCGGCACCCGAAGCGGAAAGCCCGAAACCGCAAGAACCGGGTTCGGGCGGAGGCGATGAAGCCGGGCCGGCCGAAGCCATCCCGGATGCGCCGTCTGAGGAAGGAGCATGACCGAAATGGCCAACGAAGCTTTCGTTGAACGCGCGACAGAGGCGGCCAATCAGGCCCGCGATCTGTCGAACGACCTCGCCGGGCTTGCCAGTGAGGCGAGCCGCATGGCCAGCGAGACCGCCAACGCAAGCGGCGAGTCCGCCCTGGTCATCGGCTTGACCGTTCTGGTGCTGGCGGTCTTCGTCGGATACCACGTCGTCTGGCGGGTGACACCGGCGTTGCACTCACCCTTGATGGCGGTCACCAACGCCATTTCCTCGGTCATCATTGTCGGCGCCCTGATCGCCGCCGGGCCGGCGGAGATGGGCTTTAGCGAAATCGCCGGGTTCCTGGCGGTGGTGCTGGCTTCGATCAATATTTTCGGCGGTTTCATCGTCACGCAGCGCATGCTGTCGATGTTCAAGAAGAAGAAATAGGGGGCGGCCGGTATGAGTGCGAACCTCGCGGGACTCCTCTATCTCGTTGC
>JAJFGM010000248.1 GCA_021776145.1 Kiloniellaceae bacterium
CCGAGTTGCGGCGTCCGGGCCGATCTCGATAACATGGCGCCGCGTCCCAAAGGCAATCGATTGCGACATATATCTGCGCGTTCGGCACGCTGCGCCTCGCCGTGGTCCGAGCCCCAGGTTCGGGTCGAAACTTGCGGGCAATCCGGCGGCCTACTTGCTGGCTACTTGGTGCCGTACATGCGGTCGCCAGCGTCGCCGAGGCCGGGAACGATGTAGCCGCGTTCATTGAGATGGCTGTCGAGAGAGGCGGTGAAGATCGGCACGTCGGGGTGCACCTCTTGAAAATTGGCAACACCTTCGGGCGCGGCCAGCAGGCAGACCAGGCGTATCTGGTTGGCGCCTGCCTTTTTCAGGCGATCGATAGCGGCCGCCGAGGAATTGCCGGTAGCCAACATCGGATCGACGGCGATGACCATGCGCCCTTCGATGCCGTGTGGCACCTTGAAATAGTACTCAACCGGCCGCAGTGTCTCGGGGTCGCGATAGAGGCCGATGTGTCCGACTCGCGCCGAGGGTACCAGATCGAGCATACCTTCGAGCAAGCCGTTGCCGGCCCTTAGAATGGAGACCAGGCACAGCTTCTTTCCGGCCAGCACCGGCGCTTTCATCGTCGCCAGTGGCGTTTCGATCTCACGTTCGGTAAGCGACAGGTCGCGCATCACTTCATAAGCCAACAGCGTAGAGATTTCGCGCAGCAGTTGGCGAAAGACGGCTGTCGGCGTGTCTTTCCTGCGCATCAGGGTCAGCTTGTGCTGGACCAGCGGATGGTCGACGATTGTAAAATTCTCGGTCATTCTGCTTCTTCTCCGTCATTCAATTCGCGGATGTTCCGCTGGCCCATGGGCGATGTCAGCCAAAGTCCGTCGGGAACACCGCACAACACGCGGCGTGTTTTCTCCGACCGCGCGTGCGTGGGGATTTGGGCATTCGCGAGCAAACATCGTCCCTGCTTCGAAAGGATCGGGGGCTTGGCGCCCGGCCGTCTTGGTCGGCGGCTCTCGAGTCTTCGATTCGACCGACATTACATGACGTCGAAGCGCCACACACGCCAACAGGTGGCGCTTAGCCGCGACAAGTTGTGGATAAGCCGGGCACCGTCGATGTCGGATAGTCCAGCTGTCCTAGGGGTTCGTTCGACCGACTGCCGCTGCGACAGCGCGCGGTTTGACGCAAACCGCTTGGGTGCTATGGCGCCACGCGTCGGCCATGTCGTATGGGCTCCATGACGTGCAAAGAAAAAAGGCCCGAAAGCTCGGGCCCCTCAACGCAGGCTTCGAAGGGTCGGCGAGTTCAGCGCAGGGAGGCGGTGCCATGGGCGGGCAATGAGCGCTCGTCCATGGCGGAGCCGTACCTAACTGAAGCGATGAGCCTGCCGAATGCAATCCCGAGGCGTACCAACGGTGCGAAGGCATAGTGCGGATAGGTCTGTTCGAATGTCTCGCCGTGCTCGGCCATGACTGACTCCCGTGCCATTGATTGCCCGCGGCAAGATCGAACAGGCGTTCGATAATGCTGCAGTGCACAATAAATATATAAACCAAAACAGGGGAAATTCGAACGCATTTTATTGCGTTGCAGCTATGCTTTAGCCGCATGCTTAAGGTCCGCCGTCTTTGTTTCGAGGCGGCGACCCTTGGTCCCGACGCGAGTCGGAAAACGCGCCAATAGGGGGCGTTTGCCGGAGGGAGCGAAATCCTCCGCTAAGGGCGCCGGCGATACTCGTCAGTGAGATTGCTGTGTTCCCAGCCGAGCGGTGAGACATGTGCGAGAAGCGCGGGATCGGGAGCGTCGCCGTGGTTGCTCCGGGCCGCCACGATCTTGCCGAGCCTGCGAGTGTTCCCATAGATGATGATCGCGCCAAGCAAATTCATACTTGAGACGCGATAACGTTGGCCTTCGGAGTTACGGTCTCTGATTTCGCCGCGCCCTTTGAAACTGATCGCCCGCTTGAGTGCATGATGGGCCTCGCCCTTGTTGAGCCCGGCATCCGCCACGATGAGGTTACCTTCAGCTTCGGGCGTTATGGCGAGAATGTCACTTTTCTGGCTACTTGCTTCGGCTGTTCCACCGAGTCCGGACGAAGATTGAAGACACCTCTGACGGGGCAAGTTGACCATAGCGAAAGCCCTGGCTAACGAGATAGGACATTCGTTCGATTGTTCCGGGACAATGTACTCATTGCACGGAGCAATAACGCATGGGAAACACAACAAATACAACCGAGCATTTGCTATGCGGCACCAGAAAAGGAATTTAGATTTGCCAGAAAACGACATCACAGGAATGCAGAAGATGGTCCGCATGATGACGCATTACATGGCATGGGCAAACACTACGATGTTCAATTCTGTGTCGAGAATTTCGGAGGCAGAAATTGTCAAAGAACGCCAGACACTTTTTGGAAACATCGCACATACATTTAATCACATTCTCGTTGTGCACAATATTTTCCGGGCGCATCTTGAGGGAAAGCCGCACTCGTACACTGCTAGAAACACTGAAAGCTCACCGCCTTTTGCTGATGTGCGAGAGCAGCTTGAAAAACTGGACCAATACTATGTGGCTTTGGCAAATCGGCTTAGCCAGGCTGAGTTGGACGAAGTGGTCAATTTTACATTCGTGGGCGGGGGTGATGGCGTAATGACGCGTTCGGAAATCCTACTGCATCTGGTGAATCACTCAACTTATCATCGTGGCTTTATAAGCGACCTGCTTTATCAGGTGCCGAATAAGGGCGATAGCAATGACCTCCCAGTTTTCTTGCGCGACGCGTGGCCCAGCATTCAAGCCGGACTTTGCGCCGAAGGACCGGTTAGGGCTAATTTTCCCCGTGCCGGCGACGGGCTCTAGAAGGAAGATTGACGCCAGGCTCTTGACATTGCCCTTGGCGGAGGATTTCGCCCCACCCGCTAACGGCCCCCAGTGGGGTTAAGCGCGGCGGCGAAACGCCGCCTTCGGAAAGCCACGGCCTGTGGTTGGCGGGTTCCGGCCATACGGCCGCGCTGCTGCACCAGTCGCGCCACTTGCTTCGTGCCGCGCCGGCCTCTTCGACCAGG
Source organism: Kiloniellaceae bacterium (assembly GCA_021776145.1). Classification (GTDB taxonomy): domain Bacteria; phylum Pseudomonadota; class Alphaproteobacteria; order Kiloniellales; family Kiloniellaceae; genus JAJFGM01. The sequence goes on from JAJFGM010000248.1 coordinate 3,057, forward strand.
AAAGCCGGCGCGCGCCGCTGCGTCGGGGCGGTTGTGTCGTGGCCTTGGGCTTGACGAATGGGGCTCAGTGCAACAGGGCGCGCCGCATGGTGGCGCCGATGTCGGCCGCCGAGTCGACGATGTGGACACCCGCGTCCCGCAGTGCGGCGATTTTCGTTGCGGCGGATCCGGTGCCAAAGACATCGAATGTCCCGGCATGCCCCATGCGTCTTTGCCGCGGCGCATGCAATCCGGCGATGTAGGCGACCACCGGCTTGGCGGTCTTGGCGGATTTCAGATAGGCGGCGGCTTCCTCTTCGGCGCTGCCGCCGATTTCTCCGATCAGCAGAATGCCTTGGGTGTCCGGGTCTGCGATAAAAAGCTCCAGGCAATCGATGAAGCCCATGCCGTAGACGGGGTCGCCGCCAATTCCGATGGAGGTCGACTGGCCGAGTCGCTTTTGGCTGAGTTGGTCGACCGCCACGTAGGTGAGGGTGGCGGAGCGCGACGCGATGGCGATCTTGCCGGGACGGTGCAGGTGCGCCGGCATGACGCCAATCTTGCAGGCTCCGGGTGCGATGATGCCTTGCGAGTTGGGGCCGATAAGCCGTGTCTTTCCTTGCCGCAGGCAATGCTTGACGCGCACCATGTCGAGCACGGGAACACGCTCGGTGACACAGACCACCAATGCCAGCTCCGCCTCGATCGCCTCGATCATCGCGGCGGCGGCGTTGGCCGGCGGCACGAAGGCGACCGACGCCTCCGCGCCGGTTTCGGCGACGGCCTCGCGCACGCTGTCGAATATCGGCAAGCGCAAATGCCGGCGGCCGCCCTTGCCGGGAGTGACGCCAGCGACGAGCTGGGTGCCATAGGCGATGGCCTGCTCGCAGTGGAAGGTCGCGGTGGCACCGGTCAAACCCTGGCAGATGACTTTTGTGTCGGCATTTACGAGAATCGACATCAGGCGGCCTCGCTTTTAGCTAAGGTGACGACACGGGACGCGGCCTCCGCCATGTCCCGCGCGAAGACAACGGGAATACCCTGGCCTTCCAGGACCTTGCGGCAGATCTCGCTGTTGGTGCCGGCGGCGCGCACAACCAAGGGAACTTTCAGGCCACCCTTGCGAACGGCCAGGGCGATGCCTTCGGCGATGGTGTCGCAACGCAGGATGCCACCACCGTAGACATTTACCAGAATGGCGCGAATGTCGCCATTGGCCTGCAGCATCTCGAACCCGGCGGCAACCTGTTCGCGGCTCGCCACCGGCCGCACGTCCATGAAGTCGGCGGCCGCGCCGCCGGCCTGGCTGAGCATGTCGAGTGTCGCCAGGGCCAGCCCCGCGCCGTTGACCATGCAACCGATGTCGCCCGCCAGATTGACATAGTTGAGCTCGTGGCGCTGTGCCTCGAGTTCGGAAGGGTCGCCCTCGGTGACGTCGCGCAGGAGCTCAAGGTCGGCATGCCGGAACAGGGCATTGTCGTCTAGCGTCATCTTGACGTCCAAAGCCACCAGTTCGCCATTTTCGGCGACGGCAAGGGGGTTGATCTCGATGAGGCTGGCGTCATGTTCGAGAAAGGCGCGATAGAGCCTCTCCATCAACTCCACCGCCGCTCGACGTTGGCCGCCTTCGAAGGCCATCTCCGCCGCCAGTCCCTCGGCGCGGGCGCGATCGAATCCCGCGGCGGCGTCGACATGCATCTTGACGATGCTTTCAGGTCGTTGGCGAACGGTGTTTTCGATCTCCACGCCGCCTTCGGCCGAGGCGAGGATCGCCACCTGGCCCCGGCTGCGATCGACAAGCACGGCCAAGTAAACTTCACGCGCCACCGTCAACTGCTCTTCGATATAGATCTGTTGAACAGCTTTGCCGGCGATGTCGGTTTCGGCAGTCACCAGACGCGCGCCCAGCAGCGTCGCTGCCGCTTCACGTACCGCCCCGAGGCTGTCGGCGATCTTGATGCCACCGGCCTTGCCGCGACCGCCGGCGTGGATCTGCGCCTTGACCGCCCAGACGCTGCCGCCGATTTTCTGCGCCACACTTACTGCGGCTTCGGCGCTATCGGCGACCTGCCCGCGCGGCAGCGGAATGTCATAGGCGGCGAGACGTTGCTTGGCTTGGAATTCGTGCAGATCCATCGGCTTGCTCTCCGGGTCTCGAACCCCGCCGGTCGATTGGATAAAGGCGTCGGTTGGATGAAGGCAGGGAGGGTCCTCCATCCAACCGACCGAGCGATCAGGGTTCATTCATATGGTATATGGTATACCACAAAATAGGACGCAGCAATAAAATTCGCGATTGGCATCACAGCGGACTTGCTACTGCCATCGGCGGAATGATGGTTCTCGGCAGGTAAAGTATGAAATGTGGAGTTCTTGGCGTGCCCACTGACGCGATTACATCGCCGATGAATTAATGCGGCGCGAATAGGGCGATATGGTATATAAAGTACCTGGTGCCACGGAGCGTGCGGCATTGTTTTTATAGTCTGCCGCGGGCTGCACTGGACCGTCTTCTAGGGCTGATTTGATCGAGATCGTTGCAATGGCTTCCACGACTTTGAATGTTCGTCCGATTGATTCGACTTTCAGCCTGAAAAACAAGATTTACGATTCCTTGAAGCAGGCGATCACCTCGATGAACATCTATGCCGAGGATGCGGACCTTCGGCTCGACGAACGCCAGCTCTCCGAACAGCTCGAGATCAGCCGCACGCCGATCCGCGAGGCCCTGGCGCGCCTC
>JAJFGM010000249.1 GCA_021776145.1 Kiloniellaceae bacterium
CGCAAGGACTTCGGCGATCTCGCTTGCTGCCTCGCGCGTCGTTGCGACCGCGGCGTTCAAGCTGTCGACCTGATCGTCGATGGCGCTGCGGCTGTCACTCAGCTGTTCCAGGACGAGGTCGCCGGCGCTGGTCAGGTCGGCCGACTGCGCGTCCAGGGATTCGCGCAGACTATCGGCTTGAGCTGCCGCGCGCACGGAGGCGCCGGCCAAATCCTGCGAATGCTGACGCAGGCTGTGCAGGAAGCCCTCGATTTGTTTGCCGGTATCGGCGCTCGCCGTGTTCAGCAGACCGGTCTGCTCGCGCAGCAGTTCGGCGATGCGGGCGACGTTCTCTTCACCCTTTTCGCTCGGGTAGGTCATCTGCTCCAGATGGCCCAGCAAACGTCGCGTTTCCTCGCTGATAGCACCGGCGCGCACGGCATAGAACAGGATCAGCCAGAGAATGATAAGCGGTATGCCCGCGCCGATGACGACGGCCGCGATCTCGCGCGGCGGCAGTTGCGGCAGTTCCACCCAGCCGACAAGGCGGTCGAAGTACCAGCCGCAAGCACCCAACCAAAGCAGGGTCAGGGCTGTGCCGATGAGGCTGGCGATCCGAAACTGCTTCTGGATCCCGCTCATGGAGGTACCCTAAGCAGCCGCGCGGCATTGACGGACGAGGCCGAGGATCTCGTTCGCGGCATTGGGAATATTGCTACCGGGGCCGTAGATCGCCGAGACACCGGCCGCGCGCAGGAAGTCATAGTCCTGCGGCGGAATGACACCGCCGCAGATGACAAGAATGTCGTCGCCGCCAGCATTTTTCAGCGCCTCGATCAGCTGTGGCACCAAAGTCTTGTGGCCAGCCGCCTGGCTCGAGACGCCGACGTCATGAACATCGTTCTCGATGGCCTGGCGCGCGGCTTCCGCCGGGCTTTGGAACAGCGGTCCGATATCAACGTCGAAACCGATATCCGCGAAGGCCGTGGCGATGACCTTGGAGCCACGGTCGTGGCCATCCTGGCCGAGCTTGACAACCAACATGCGCGGTCGTCGGCCTTCTTCTTCGGCGAAGCCGGCAACTTCGTTGCGAATTCGCTCAAAGCCTTCGTCGCCTTCGTAGGCCGAGGCATAGACGCCCGAAATGCTGCGGATGACGGCACGGTGGCGGGTGTAGACCTTCTCGAGGCAGTCCGAGATTTCACCGACCGTGGCCCGCGCCCGGCTCGCGGCGACGGCGAGATCCAGCAGATTGCCGCTGTTTTCCTTGGCGGCTTGGCCGAGCGTCCGCAGCGTTGCCTGACAGGCGGCCTCGTCGCGTTCGGCACGGATCTTTTCGAGACGCGCGATCTGGGATTCGCGCACGGCGGAGTTGTCGATGTCGCGGATCTCGATCGGCTCTTCGTCGCCCTCGTTGCGGTAGCGGTTGACGCCAACCACATGGTCTTCGCCGCGGTCGACGCGGGCCTGACGCCGCGCCGCGGCCTCTTCGATACGCATTTTCGGCATGCCGGTTTCCAGCGCCTTGGTCATGCCGCCGAGATCCTCGACCTCGCCAATCAGCTTGCGTGCCTCGGCGATCATGCTGGCGGTCCAGCTTTCGAGGTAGTAGCTGCCGGCCAGCGGATCGACCACTTTGGTGATGCCGCTTTCCTCTTGCAGCACCAGCTGGGTGTTGCGGGCAATGCGGGCCGAGAAGGGCGTCGGCAGGGCGACGGCCTCGTCGAGCGCGTTGGTGTGCAGCGATTGCGTGCCGCCGAGCGCCGCGGCCATGGCCTCAACGGTGGTGCGGATAACGTTGTTGTAGGGATCCTGCTCGGTCAGCGAAACGCCCGAAGTCTGGCAGTGGGTGCGCAGCATCAGGGAACGTGAATCCTCGGGCTGGAAATGGGTCTGCATCAGATCGGCCCACAGGAAGCGGGCGGCGCGCAGCTTGGCGATCTCCATGAAGAAGTTCATGCCGATGGCGAAGAAAAAACTCAGGCGTGGCGCGAAGCTGTCCACGGCGAGGCCAGTCGACTGCGCGGCGCGCACGTATTCGATGCCGTCGGCCAGGGTGAAAGCCAGTTCCTGAACGCAGGTCGAGCCGGCCTCTTGCATATGGTAGCCGGAAATCGAGATCGAATTGAAACGCGGCATCTTTTCGGCGGTGTAGCCGATGATATCGGCAACGATACGCATCGACGGACCGGGCGGGTAGATATAAGTGTTGCGGACCATGAACTCCTTGAGGATGTCGTTCTGGATGGTTCCCGACAGTTGGGCAACTGCCACGCCCTGCTCCTCGCCGGCGACGATAAAGCCGGCCAGAACCGGTAGCACCGCGCCGTTCATGGTCATGGAGACCGACATCTGATCGAGCGGAATGCCATCGAAGAGAATTTTCATGTCCTCGACGCTGTCGATCGCCACGCCAGCCTTGCCGACATCGCCGACCACACGCGGATGGTCGGAATCGTAACCGCGGTGGGTCGGCAGGTCGAAGGCAACCGATAGCCCCTTCTGTCCGGCCTCCAGATTCTTGCGATAGAAGGCGTTCGATTCTTCGGCTGTCGAAAAACCGGCGTACTGGCGCAGGGTCCAGGGCCGAACGCTGTACATCGTCGCCCGCGGGCCACGCAGAAAAGGCGCAAATCCAGGCAGGCTGTCGAGGGTTTCCAGGCCCTCGAGATCCTCGGCCGTGTAGAGCGGCTTGACCGCGATGCCTTCCGGCGTCTGCCAAGTCAAGCCGTCGAGGCCGGCGCCGCGCGTCTCCTTGTTGGCCAGATCGCGCCAGTCGCTAAGGTCCTTGTGCGGAAATTTTGCCATTTCGCTCTCCAGCCCTCGATGCCATCCGCTGTTTATGCTGCAGTGCAGTATAAACCGTCGCTAGGCCGGAACCCAAGCCCCACGATGAGTCGTCGATTATCGTAGAGCCTTGGGCGCCGGCAAAGCAGTCATTTTTTGCCGCCGCCGCGTCGTGTTGGCTCCGGATCCCGTTGGGTCGGGTTGGCGTTACCAGATCAAGCGGACCAGCGCGGCGCG
>JAJFGM010000250.1 GCA_021776145.1 Kiloniellaceae bacterium
TCGGCGACATCGTCGAGGACGGCGCCAACGTCGGTCTTGCCAACGGCCTCGCCCTCCGGCCCGATGGCGCGGGCCAGGCTGGAATAGCGGTCGACCAAACCGCTCATGCGATCGACCTGGCGGTGCAGCAGTTTCTTGTCGACCGTGCCTTGCAGGCCGTTTTTGATGATCGCCAGGGGATGATTGATGTCGTGCGCGATTTTGCTGACGTACTTGCGGGTGCGGCCAATGAGAATCTGATTGTGGCGCAGCAAGCCGTTCATGCGGTCGACGATGGACTGGATCTCGCGCGGGAAGGCCCCGGAAATCTCGCTTTCGCTGCCCTGCTCATAGGCCTGCATGGCGCTTTCGACGCGTCCCAGATGGCGCCGCGTGGTGAGGATTATGACCGCCAGCATGCCGAAGATGCCAACCGATACCGCCGCGACGGCGATCAGCGCCAGGGCCTGCAGCCGGTCCTTGTGGTCAAGGACGTAGGCGTCGTAGCGTTCGGCACTCAGCCCGACGAGGTAATGCACCGCCTCGCCGTCCGGCCTCTCGGCCACCATGCGCTCGGCCAGGCGCAGGGCGCCGAGCGGCGTCGTCTCGTCGCGCAAGGCAAAGGCCGGCAGTGGCGCTTCGATCCGGTTAAGCAGGCTGTTGCCGGTCAGCCGCAGCAGCTCGGAGCGGTCGACGACACGGCCGGCGACCGTGATCTGCCACACCCATTCTAGATCCGGACCGCCCAGCCCGGCGCCGGAGCCGCTTGGCGTTTCGGCATCGGGCAGGGCCTGGGTGCTGGCCCAGTAACCGCGCACCTGGTCGGCGAATTCGAGCAGCCGGGTATCGACGACGTCGGCCGAAATCCTCTGCACCGAGGCGGCAAAGAACACCCAGAACAGCGGAATGCTGATCACTAGAAGCACTGCCGCCCAAAGCACGAGCCGCCCGACAAGCGAGCGCGGACGGCGTGCCGGCGTCACGGCTCGCCCGCTCCCCCGTTACTGGCTCCCCGACTGTTTTCCGCTTCGTCCTCGGTCAAGCGATAGCCGTAGCCGAAGACCGTTTCGATCGTACGATTGCCCAGCTTGCCGCGCAGCCGGCTGATGAAAACGGTGACTTCGTTGGCGGTCTTCACGACATCGCCCTCAAAGTTATGACGCACCAGTTCCTCCGCCGAGACGGGGCGGTCGTGGTTGATCATCAAGTAGTGGAGAATGCGGTATTCCGAGGGCGTCAGCTTTACCGGCGCGCCCTCGAACCAGACCTTCAGGGCCTGGGTATCCATGCGGATGGCGCCGAATTCGAGTGTCGGCCTGGAGATGTTCGGCCCGCCGGAATTGACCACTCCGCGGACCCAGTCCAGCAGCAGCTCAAGATCGACCGGTTTGGTCAGATAGTTTGTCGCACCGGCGCGCACGGCTTCCTTGATGTCCTCGATTTCCTTGCGCGAGCCGGTCAGCATGATGACCGGCATGGCAAGGCCGGCTTGGCGCCATCTGCGCAGGATCGTAAAGCCGTCCATGGTCGGCAGGCCGGGATCGAGTATGACGGCGTCGTATTCGTCGTCCTGGCCCGCCTCGAATCCCTCCTCACCGTCGTGAAAGACATCGACGGCGAAGTGCTCGCCGTTCAGCATGCCGGCGATCTGTTTCGCCAGGTCGCGGTCGTCCTCTAGCAGCAGAACCCTCATATCTCGGGTTAATCCCTCCGCTTTCCGCCGCGCTCGGAGTCACCGACGACACCGCCGGTCTGCGGGTCAATATAGACGATGACGACCGAATCGTCGCGGCGCAGGATTCTGACTTCATAGAGATAGCCGTTCTTGGTGCGCCGCACGTGAGTGCCGAGAACCCGCCCGTCGTAGCGTGAATTGTTCTTGAGGCGCGAAATGGCGTCCGAAAGGACCCGCGAATCGCTTTGCGCCAATGCCGGCGCTGCGCCCAGGGCGAACAGCCAAAGCACGGAAATTGCGCAGAGAATCGACAGGCATTTCTTCATATTGCCGGCAGTCTAGCGCAAATCCTTAAAGAAGGAAGTCCACCCGCGTTAGGCAATATTCAGGCGCCTTAACATCTCCTAACAGCCCCGGCATACAAACGAAAACCGATCCGCATGAAAATCCCGTCATCGGCGCAATACCCGCCGCCGCAAACGGGAGACAAATCATGCTGAAGACCTTCCTCGCCACCATGGCCCTGAGTGCCGGATTGGGATTGAGCCTGCCCGCCGCGGCCGGCTCCACCGCGCCGGCGTATGACACCGACGCTGCCTCCACCGCGCCGATTCGGCTCCAACTTGCGCAACACCGTCATAGTCGTGAGCGCGCTTCCCGGCCTGCCGAACCGCAGAGCAAAAGTTTGCAGGTGCCGGTTCATGAGTACGTCCGGGACGAAGTCCTGCCGTTGCGTCGCATGCTCGGCATCGACGGCTCCTATCGCGGCTACCAGGTACAGTCCGTGCTGATCGAAATGAAGCCGCGGCATCGCCGGGCCCGCATGCACCTTCTAACCAACGGCCGCGTCGCCGACCGCCAGACGGCCCGGAACGACCGTTTCGTCGAACTCACGCCCGGCAGCGACCGCACCCTTGGTTACGACCTCGGCACCCTCACACTCGAGATCGAGGGCAAGGCCTACATCAAGGCCATCACTGTGACCCTAGCGCCCCGCCCGCACCGGGACCGCCAGCGCGTTCATCACCGGTCCCAGCGGCATGGCGATTGGCCCCACGGCCGCGACGGATGGCAGGTGATCTTCGAGAACCCGTGGTTCCAGGGACGCAACTGAAGCCCCCCGCAAAAAGCCACTCCAAGAAAGGACGAGAACGATGTTTAGCCTCGAAAAGTCCCTCGTCACGCTGTTCGCCGGTTTCTTCGCGTTGCTGCTGTTCACTGCCCAACCGACGGCTGCGAACGCGGATTCGCCGCGCGCTTCCGCCGCCTTCGAAAGACCCTTTGGCGGCCAGCACTGGAAGCACCGCCGCCTGCACCATTGGCAACGCCGACATTCCGGGCAATGGCGCCACCAGCAAGACCAGCGCCACGTCAATTGGAATCGTCGTAACGACTGGCAACAGTGGAATCGCTTGCACCGCCAGACTCCGAAGAACCATCGCCGGCAAGGTCGCAACGACAAGTTCTCGCTCGGTTCGATCAGCGCCGGCAACGTCATCGGCGCCATTTTGGGAGCGGCGGCGGGAACTCAGTTCGGTAAAGGCCACGGGCGCATCGCCGCCATCGTCGGTGGCACCATTATCGGCGCCGTCATTGGCGGCAAGGTCGGCGAATCGATGCAAGACAAAGACCAGCACCAAGCCGAAGGCGTCTTCGAGAAAACCAGGACTGGGGACACGGTTGAGTGGCGCAATCCCGACAGCGGCGTGCGTTACCAGGTGACCCCGACCCGGACCTATCGGACCGCGTCCAACCAGCACTGCCGCGATTACACCAGTTGGGCCTTCGTCGACGGCTACGAAGAAGAGGTGCACGGCACGGCCTGCCGCCAGCCCGACGGCCGCTGGAAGCTCATCAACTAGGGTAGCTTGGGAGGATTCGCACAGATGAAACGCCCGACTCGCACTATCCAGGCCGCGGACCCAACAGTCCGCAACCGGCGCGCGGCGATCGCCGTGAGACTGCTTCTGGTGCCCTTGTTGCTGTGGCTGCTGCTTGCCTATTCGGTCGTGGCCCAGGCTGCGTCCAATCGCCTTATCGCCGATATAGCCGGCGAGATCATCGAAGGCTTGAACGCCACCAAGATGGGCCAGATCCCGGCGGCCGCCGGTTACGGCGCGCCGCGCATCGCGGTCAAACCCTTCGCGGCGGCGAGGTACGACGTCAGCCTCGACGAAGCCAACGGCTATAATCGTCACCTGCTGGCGGAACTGCAGCGGCAGGGGCGGGAAAGGTTCCGCTTCGTTGCGCGCGATGCCCAGGACCATCTCGTCCAGGAAATCAAGGACTCCTCCACTGGCGATGCCGAATCGCGCCTAGAAATGCTGCGCGCGAACCTGCGCGCCGACATCCTGATCATCGGTCGTCTGACCCGCGAGCGGGACAGGACCCTGCTTTCCTACCAGGTCGTCGGAGCGGAAAACGGTGATCTTTTCGTCAGCACGCAACCGCGGCCACTGCGCTCGGAGCCGGCGACCGAGTCGGTGTTCCATTCCGCCGCGGCGACCACCACGACGACGCCGCAAGGCCGCAACGACGAACCTTATCGCCGCAGCGTCGAGGAGGCCGAGCAGCTGCTGGCCGAGCTCGGTTACTTCCCCGGCAGCATCGACGGCGTCCTAACCGAACAGACCCGCCAGGCCCTGCGCGCCTATCAGAGCGATTCCGCCTTGCCGATCCACGGACGCATGACGCGCCGTGTCGTCGAGAACATGCGGCGCGATACGCGCCTGCCCTACTAGGGCCAGTTGGGCCCCTTCAAAAGGAGGACGACCACGCCATGCAACACCCGGCACAGGAAAGCGCCATGACCGAAGTCGCCCTGGCACTGGCGATGGGTTTCTTCAGCCTTATGGTGCTGACGCTGATTTCGATGGGTGTCGGCGATCCCGCGGCGGCCCCTGCCAATGCCAGACAGGACCGTCCGGCGGCAGCGCTCGACGTGGCCCTGTCGGCCGCCGCCGACAGCAACGCCGCGACGTCCTTGAGCAAGAATGACATTCTGGTTGTCTTCGATGGCACGCGGTTTCTCGACCAGGGACTGCAGCCGCTCGACCCGGACCGCGCCGTGCAACAAGCACTGGCGCAGTCACGGCGGATCGTTCTCGCGGTCGACCCGACGCTCTCCTTCGAACGAACCATGGCACTGCGCGATTTGCTGAAGACTCCCGATCTGGTGGTCACCGGACTGACAGCGGATTGGCGCGCGCGCCTGGCACAGGGTGCGGGAGGTCGCGATGCGCCCTGAGACCCGTACCGCCGCGAGCCGCACCGCAGGCTTCGGGATCGGAGCCCATGCCTGGCCGGCAACCGCGCTGCTGCTCATCGCCCTGATCCTGACCGGCACCGGCTGTTCTCTCGCCCAGCCCGGACCCGGGCCCGACCGCAAAAGCGTCCAGGCCCTGGTCGCCCGCGAAGCCCGCAATCTCGGCGTGCCCGTGCCCCTAGCCCTGGCCGTCGCACATGCCGAATCCAACTTCGACCCGGCGGCGATGAGCCATAAGGGCGCGCGTGGTGTCATGCAGATCATGCCCGCCACCGCCCGCGGCGAGTACGGCATCGAGGCCGACTTGTTGTGGGACGCGCGCATCAACGTGCGGGTCGGCCTCCACTACCTGGGCCGGCTGTTGCAGCGCTACCGTGGCCGCAGCGACCTGGCGCTGTCGTTCTACAACGGCGGCTCGCGGGTCGGGCGCCTGCCCAATGCGCGGGTCATTCCGGCGACCCGCGGCTACGTCGACAAGGTTCACAGGTTGGAGCGTCGCTATCGCCGACAACTGGCACGCGGTCGCCTCTCAAACCTGCTTCCCGCTTCCCTGGTTTTATCGCGCTCATGAAAGGAGATCCGAAGATGCTCTCGATGTCACGACCACAGCTCGCCACCCCGCGCCGCCCTGGCCACCGCCCTGGCCAACGCGCCGCCCACCGCGCCGTTCACGGCCTTCTGCTCGGCGTCGCCGCCCTCGCCCTGAGCGGCTGCCTGACGACAACAAAAAAGGACCCAACCGAAGGGCTGGAGTTCCATTCGGCCCGCTACGCCCAGGTGCAGCGCATGGACGCCTTCGAGGCCTGCCGCAACGAAGCCCTGGAACTGGACAGGCAAGCCCGTGAACGCGGTTCCGCCGCGACCTATTTGACCAGCGCCGAAGTGCTCGCCAAGTGCGACCGCGAGGCCGGCCCGATCGACGACGTTATTCCGCAAGCCGAACGTATGCGGCTTTCGGCTCTTGCCGTCGTCAATGCCTTTCGCGGCGGAGATATCGAACGGGCACGCCGTGGCTTGGAAGGTTTCAAGTCACGCTATCCCGACCATGATCTCTACTTCGCCGACGGATCATCCTTCGTCGCCAGCACCGAGGCATTGCTCGGGCGGAACGAGGACACCAGCTTTGGCCAGTTCGCCGTGCTGAACGTCAATGACGATCTGAAAAGCGAAATGCGCCGCCTCGGCTACTGGAAAAACAAGTAGCCGCCCGGCACGGAAACCGACAAACGGAGGACGAAATGTCATCGACACCACAGCCAGCCGCGACGGCCCTACGCAAGTGCCGCTATCCGGCCCTGATCATCGCCGCGGTCTTTTGTATCGCCGCCCTTCAGTCGCCGGCGCGCGCCTCGACCGCGCCGGCATGGGCGCCGGTGGCGAGCGAAAAGCTGATGAAGTTGCCGGGCGATTATTTGAAGCGCGCCGTCGACAACGACTTCGCCCGATCCGGCCTTGCCGCAGCCATGGCCGACAGCGACGACCGCGTCACTTTAAAACGCGATACCCTTGCCGACCTGCGAAGCGCCATTGAACGCAGCGACGGCGAGTTGCGCCTCGACCTTGAACAGCAATTCCTGGAAGAAAAGCGCGATTTCATCAAGCTGCTCGGCGAGCAACAGGAGCTGCGGCGAAAGCGCGCCGAAACCAAGATTCGGCTCTATGAAAAACTGCTCGGCAGGCTTAGCAGCAAGCGTCAGGCACAGTCGCCCGCGCACGCCGCGCTGCTGGCCAAGCAGACCGCCGCCCGCGCCCGCCTTGAGGCGACACTGAGTCAAGTCGACCTCGACCTCGTGCGTTCGCCGGCGGCGAACGACAGTAAGTACGCGCAAGAATACGCGCACAACATTTCCGCCATCGAAAAGCTCGTCCTGGCCGTCAACGCCCACCCGATGAACCAGGCACCCTCGATCGACGGACAGCCGATGTCGCAGTCCGACTACCTGCGTCAACTCATCGCCAGCAATCAGGCCGAACTGGCGTTGGCGGACCAGGAAGGCGCCATTCTGGGCTACATGGCCAAGCTCGTTTCCCTTGACGCCCTGGCCCTGTCGGAAGGGCTGGATGTCGATCCCGAGACAGTCGAAGCGGCCGACACACCCAGCACCATCACTTCAGCCGTCGAATTCTTCATCACGCAATAGGCCCATCACTCGATCCACATGGAAGGAGCTAACCCATGCAACGCCGATCTTCATTCCTTGCCGCCACCGCGCTCAGCTTCGCGTTGGCATTCTCCCTAGCCAGTGGCGCCAGCGCCGGCACCCTGGAAAACCTCGAACGCGAGCGCGCCATCATGCTGGAGACATTGCTCTCGGGCGACCTTGGTGTCGCGGAACGTCAAAGCCGGATCGAGGTGTCGCGTGCCCGGTTGGTCGACCTTGAGCGCATGGTTTTGCGCGACAGCGATTTGGTCGGCAAGAACACACCGCTGGTACGCTCGGCATTCGACAACTACGACCTGACGTTCCTGGTTCACGCCTCGGTAGAGAAACGCCGAGCCCTGGCCGACCACTGGCTGGGTGAGATCGGCATCTCGACGCAGACCCTGAGCAACGCGCGCATGGGTCGCCGCTGAGATGGGCGCGCTGCTCACGGTGTCGACGCAGATGGCGCAAGCCGCCAGCTATGTCTTGGGCTTTGTCGCCCTCGCCGCGGCGGCCGCGGCCGGGCTCTTTTCCGAAGATCCCGGTGACCTGGCCAATTGGACCCTCGATGTCCTGGGCATCGGCTTCGTTGCCCTGTTGGTCATTCTGGTCCTGATCACCGCCTTTAGCCTGGTGCGCCTGCTGGTTGCAGCGCAGCGCGACATCGAACTGTGGCGTGAAGTCGGCCTGCAAGCGGCCAACGGCATCACCACCCTGGCCCTGACCTTCACCCTGCTCGGCATCAGCCTTGGCATCGGCGGCCTCGCGGGCCAGGAGTTGACGCCCGAGACGGTGCAGGCGGTCATCCGCGAATTGACCGCCAACTTCAGCCTCGCCTTCGTGACAACGATCATCGGGCTGCCGGTATCCGCGCTGCTGCGCGCCGTCATATCGATTTCCGCGACCCGACGGCTGTTGCAGGAACCGGACATCATCGCAGCCGCCAGCCCGCAAGGGAGACCCTCATGAAATTTCTTATCTTCAATCTCGTCGTTGCCGGCGCGCTGATTTACCTCTTTTTCGCCGGCCAGCCAGAACCGCAAACGATCGCCGACGAGGTAGATCAGCAGCTTCAGGCGCAGGCCCAGGAGCAGATCCGGGAGCAGGTTCAGGAGCAGATCCGGCACGCGGAACCGATTGTCCCTGAACTCTCAGAGCCAACTGCCGACAACTTGCGCGCCGGCGCGCAACCGAAGTCAACGACCGGTGCGGCCAGCGCCGCGGACCTCGAGACGCAACTGGCCGGGCTGAAGGCGCTGCTACCGGGCACGGCGCCGACCGACGAGCCGCTACCGCCACCGCCGCCGGTCCCGGCACAATGGGCGCCGGAATCAGAGCCCGCAACCGACGCCGGAAACACCGCACCCCTTGGCGCGCACGCGCAAGCGAACAGGGCGGAAGCAAGTATCAGCCTCGCGCCGGTCGAAAGCGTCACACCGGAGGTGGCAGTGCGGCGCGCGCTGGTTCTTAGAGACTCGGAACCGGCCGCACCGCCGGTGAAACCAGCCTCGGCCCGGCGGCAAGAACTTCAGCAACTGAGTGAAGAGATGGAACTCATTGCCGTCGAGGCACTGGCGCAGTGATGATACCGGGGCGGCAACGGGCAACCGGCCCGCTCTCCGTCGCGGCCAGTCTCGCCTTGGCGCTTCTGCTTGCGGCGGGTGTGGCCATCGGGGAACCGCGCGACCATCCTTCCCCGAAAGATCCGGAGACATCCGTTACGGCGCCCTTGCCGGCGATCCCCGAGTTGGCCCGCATCATCTTGCCGCCGCCCCCGCCGTCATCCCAAGCCGCTCCGCCGCCTTTGCCGCGGATCTGGCCAAGCGAACCCGAAGTTCGCCAAGCAGTGTCAAGCGCCGCCGAACCGCCAGTGGTTGACCCTGCCCCGGCCGATCCCGCCCCGGCCGATCCGACTCCGACGACGCCAAAGCCGCAAGTCACGCCACTCGCCCCTCTCAATACCGAGCCGCCGCCGGAATCGTTGGCCTCGAAAAACACCGCGCCCGACATCCGCATCGATTCGACGCGGGCCACGAGCGTATCCAGCGGCCGTGCCCTGCTGCGCATGCTGGAAATCGGCAAGGGTCCGGGTGTCGAGATCGCCTGGCCGGAGGCGCGGGCAGAACGGAACCGGCTGTTTCAGGCGTTCCAAAGCTGCCTTGGCATGCAGGTCGCCTTGATGACGCCCGATAACCGGTTATTCACGCGGCAAACCCCGCCCGGCCAGGCGGCGACAATCGAGACCGACCGCGTGAGCCAATTCCTGCGCAGCCCAAGCGGCGAAATTCCCGCCGCGGAAGCGGCGCTGCACCGCAAAATCATATCCAGACACAAACTGGCGCGCGCCCAGCCGGTGCGGCTGCTGCCGCGCAACGTCGACGCCGCCTTGCTGGGCGGACTTTTCGATCTGCTTGGCTCCGACTATCGGCCCGGTTCGATCATCCGTGCCCGCTACCGTCTCTTGCCGGGCAGCCTCGCAGTGGAAGACATCTCCATCGACGGACGACGAACGGATGGCCGTATGAGCCTTTCTCTTTCCCTCTTACGCCGCTGCCGGTCATAAACACGCCAGGTCTTTGGACTCCTCCCCAACTCGAAAGGGCGGTGTCACTTTATGGATTCTGGCATAACGCTAGAATTTTCATATAACAATGTTATCATTTCTCTAACAGTCGATGGGTTAGAGGGAAAAGAACGATGTCGAAAGTGATCTACGAGAGGGACGGCCGTATCGGCCGCATTACGCTCAACCGGCCGGAGGTTCTCAATGCCATCGACGGCGACCTGCCCGGCGAGCTCGCCGACTGTGTCGCCGTTGCCAATGCCGACGACGGCGTGCATGTCATAATTCTTGCCGGCGCCGGCCGGGCCTTTTGCGCCGGCTACGACCTCGACGCCTATGCCGAAACCGCCGGCGAGAACAGCGTGACCCAGGAGATGCCCTGGGACCCGATGAAGGACTATGCCTTCATGAAGCGCAACACCGAGCTCTTCATGTCGCTGTGGCGCAGCTACCGGCCGGTGATCTGCAAGGTACAGGGCTACGCCGTTGCCGGCG
>JAJFGM010000026.1 GCA_021776145.1 Kiloniellaceae bacterium
GCGCGGCCTTCGGGTTGGTCATTTGAATGGTCAGGCCACGCAAATAGTAAGCGCGCGCGGTCATGCCGCTGGCGCCAAGCGTCCGGGCCTCGACGTCGTGTTTCGAGGCGGCCGCTCGAAAGGCCTTGAAAGCCAGCCACAAAAGATAGAGTCCACCGACAACCTTGATGACCGTCAAGGCTGTTGCGTAGGACGCAAGCAGGGTCGACAGCCCCATCGCGGTCAGCATGGCCCAACAGAACGAACCGCTGGCGACGCCGAGAGCGAGCGACAGGCCGGATGGGCGCCCGGCGCTCATCGAGGTGCCCATGATGGCCAAGACGTTCGGGCCTGGGCTCATAATCGAAATCAGGAAGGCGGTGTAGGCAAGAGCGATGCCTGGCAGGTAAGGCATAATTTCGTCCATTGAGGGTCCCTTTGCGTTCCAATTTGCAAGAGACTATCACGGTGATCGGTCTGGATGCTTCGGTAGGCAACGAATTATGAAATGCCGGTCGGATGCTGCGTGGACCGCTTAGTCCCCCAGCGCCGCTTCGATCAGCGCCTTGGCGGCTTTCTTGGCCTGCTGTGCCGACGGCGCCTGGCGGTTGACCTGGGCGATGACGATGGCGCCTTCCTTGAGCAGCAGCAGCTGGGCGGCGAGGTCGCCGGGGCGGGCGGCGCCGGCTTGTTCCGCGAGCGCGCGCAGCCAGTCGTAGAGCGCGTTCTTGTGCGCCGTCGCGGCCAAGTGGATCGGGTGTTCGGGGTCGCCGTATTCGGCGGCGGCGTTGATGAACATACAGCCGTGGAAGTCCGGACTGCGGATCCATTCGCCGAGAACGTCGAAGATCGCCAGCATCTGCGCGCGCGGTTCGGCGCTCTTGTGCTCGGCGCCGCGCCGTAGCCAGCGGCGGAAGCGGGTGTCGCGCCGGCGCAAGGCCGCCAGGATCAACTCGTCCTTCGATTTGAAATGCTTGTAGAGGGTCATCTTGGCGACCCCGGCGGTGCTCAGCACACGGTCGATCCCGGTCGCGTGGTAACCCTCGGCATTGAACAGAGTGAGGGCGGTTTCCACCAGGTGATCGCGTCGGCTGACGGCCATGTTAGGATCCCTTTCAGTAGAACAACCTGTCTGTCCTTAACATCCCCGCAGATACCGCGGCAAGGCCAATTCACCGCAATGTGGGGGAAACCCTTGTGTGGGATTGCGAGCAAGAAATTTCATATGATGATCTTGACAAATAGACAGATCTGTCTCTCTATTTCTCTGGCCGACACGCCTTTCGGCGCATGTGGTAGCGAACAGGGTCGAACTTCGGGGGTGGCGATGCGGACTTTCTTCGACAAGCTGCGGGGCGGCGACAGCCTGCCACCACGCCCGGTCCCGGCGCTGGCCGTCGCCGTTGCTATCGCGATGATGCAGCTGACCCGGACCGTGCATCCGCCGGCTGGCGCCAACTGAAGCTTCCTGGCGACGCCGCATCTGAGCGACGCCCTGGTCATCGTCGCTGTGGCGCTCTTGGTGAACAATCTGGCCCCGAGCCGCGGCGAGCTACTGGTGGTAGCCGAAAGAAGGAGAAGACCCATGGTCGACGAGAAGTCCGAGGACAAGACACCCGCAAGTGACGTTGCTTTCACGCCCTCGGTGAAGGCGGCGCAGCGCCGGCGCGGCTCGCGCGACGGCTACGCCCGCATGGAAGAAAAGGGCGGTTGGCAGCGCACCGTGACGCCCGATCTGGCGGCTTTCCTCGGCGAGCGCGACAGCTTCTACCTGGCCACGGCCAGCGCCGCCGGCCAGCCCTATATCCAGCATCGCGGCGGACCCAAGGGTTTCCTCAAGGTCGTTGGTGAGCGCCAATTGGCCTTTGCCGATTTCGCCGGCAACCGCCAGTACATCAGCGTCGGCAACCTGGCCGAGAACGACAGGGCGCATATCTTCCTGATGGATTACGCCGGGCGTCAGCGCATCAAGATCTGGGGCCGGGCGCGCTTCGTCGAGGACGATGGGGAATTGCTGCAAAGCCTCGTCATGCCCGAGTACAAGGCCAAGCCGGAACGCGCCGTCGTCTTCGACATCGAGGCCTGGGACGTCAACTGCCCGCAGCACATCACGCCGCGCTACCCGGAAGAGGTCATCGAGACCGTGGTGCACAAACTCCAGGCGCGCATCGCCGAACTGGAAGCCGAAGTCGCCGAGTTGCGTGCTGGCTGAGAACGGTCATAGGGCGTCGGTCTCGTTCATCTCGCTCTCCAACCAGGCGAGAAAGGCGCGCACCTGCGGACGGCGCTGCGCGGCCGGGCCGAGCAGCAGATAGTGGCTTCCGGGCGCCGCTACGCGCAGATCGAAGGGGGCGACCAGCCGGCCCTTCGCCAAATCGTCGGCGACCAGCTTCGAGTGGCCCATGGCCACGCCCTGGCCGGCGACGGCGGCTTCGAGCGCCATGCTGTAGAGCGTGAAGGCACTGCCTTGCAATGGCGCGTTCGCGTCCACGCCGGCGGCCGCCAGCCAGATGCGCCAGTCGTCTTTCCAATGCGTGTCGTAAAGCTTTGGCGCCGCCAGCAAGTCTTCGGGCTGGCGCAACGGCCTTTGGCGCAGAAAGGCCGGACTGCAGACCGGCAGCAGGTCTTCGGAAAAGAGCGCCCGGCTGTCGGGATCGCGCGGCGGTGTCGTCGCGTAGCGAAAGGCGATGTCGATGGCCTCCTCGGCGAAGTCGACCAGCCGCGCTTCGGCCGAAACCTCGACGGCGATCTCGGGATGCGCGGCGCCGAAGCCGGCCAGCCGTGGCACCAGCCACTTTTCGGCCAGGGCCGGCAGGGCGCTGACCGCCAGATGCAGCCCGCCCGACCGGCCGGCGCAGCGCTGGCTGGCGGCGTGGATTTCGTCGATCAGCGGCGTTAGGGCCTCGCCATAGGCCTGGCCTTCTTCGCTCAGGCGCACGCCGCGTGGCCGGCGCTCGAAGAGCCGGCGGCCGAGCCGTCCTTCCAGCGCCTTGATCTTCTGGCTGACGGCACCGGCCGAGACGCCGAGTTCTTCGCCGGCGCGCAGGAAGCTGCCGTGACGGGCCGCCGTTTCGAAGGCGAGAATCCAGGACAGGGGCGGAAGCGAATGTCGCATGGTCATTGTGCCGTATGGCTTAGAATTTCTCTGTCATGGAGCAGTTTAACTGGTTTGCATCGCGAAACCAGCGCGATCAGGCTAAGTCGCGCGGGTAAACTCACGTAGGCGATCCAAGAGGAAACTGGTCAATGCAACTGACGACGGCGCAATTGAGCGATTTCGATCGCGACGGGTTTGTCATCCTGCCCGAGCTCTTTTCGGCCACGGAAGTGGCGGCGATCCGCGGCGAACTGCCGGCGCTTTTCGCCGAGACCACCGACGCCAACATCGTCGAGAAGGCGGGCGGCGCCGTGCGCACCGCCATGGGTCTGCATCGGCGCAACGTCCTCTTCGCCCGCCTGGTGCGGCATCCGCGGTTGGTCGCGCCGGCGCGGCAGATCGCCGGGCCCGACCTCTACGTCCAGCAGGTCAAGGTCAACGTCAAGGCGGCCTTCGACGGCGAGGCCTGGCAGTGGCATTACGACTTCGCGACGCATCACCACGACGACGGCGTGCCGGCGCCGCTGGCGCTCAACCTGCACATCTTCCTCGACGATGTCGTGCCCTACAACGGCCCGCTCTATTTCATACCGGGATCGCACAAGGGCGGCGCCGCGCCGGCTTGGCACGACACAGCCAGCACCAGCTATCCCCTGTGGGTGGTCGAGCGTGAAACCGTGGCCGATCTGGTCGCGCGCGGCGGTATCACTCCGGCGCTCGGCAAGGCCGGGACCGTGCTGATCTTCTGCGACACCCTGGTGCACGGCTCGCCCAACAATATGTCGCCCTGGGACCGCGCCATCTTTTCGCTCATCCTCAACCCCGTCGGCAACGCCCAGACGCGCTTCGCGCGGCCTGAGTTCAAGCACCATACGGACTTCAGCGCCGTCGAAGCGCTGGCCGACGACTGCCTACATTCGGAGATCACATGAACAGCCCAACACCAGCGGCCACGGTCACCAGCCCGGCGCCGGATTATTTCACCGGCGCCCTCGGCGCCGTCGATCCCGAAGTCGCGGCGGCCTTGGCCGGCGAACTGGCACGGCAGCAGGACCAGATCGAACTGATCGCCTCGGAGAACATCGTCAGCCGCGCCAGCCTCGAGGCCCTGGGATCGGTCATGGTCAACAAGACCGTCGAGGGTTACCCCGGCAAGCGCTACTACGGCGGCGTCGAATTCGCCGACCGCGTCGAGAGCCTGGCCATCGAACGCGCCAAGGCGCTGTTCGGCTGCGGCTTCGCCAACGTTCAGCCGCATTCCGGCAGTCAGGCCAACCAGGCGGTCTATCTGGCGTTGCTGAAGCCCGGCGACACCATTCTCAGCATGGCGCTCGGCGCCGGCGGCCATCTCAGCCACGGGGCGCGGCCCAACCTCACCGGCAAGTGGCTGAACCCGGTGCAGTACGGGGTGCGCGACGTTGACGGCCTGGTCGACATGGAGGCCGTCGAGGCGCTGGCCGTGGAACACCGGCCGCGGCTGATCATCTGCGGCGGATCGGCCTACCCGCGCAGTCTCGACTTTGCCCATTTCCGCGCCATCGCCGACAGGGTCGGCGCCTATCTTCTGGCCGACATGGCGCACTTCGCCGGCCTCGTCGCCGGCGGCCAGCATGCCAGTCCGATCCCGCATGCCCACGTGACCACGGCGACGACCTACAAGAACCTGCGCGGGGTGCGCGGCGGGCTTATTCTTTGCGACGACGCCGACCTCGCCAGGAAGTTCGATTCGGCGGTTTTTCCCGGCATGCAGGGCAGCTCGATCCTCAACGCCATCGCCGCCAAGGCGGTCTGCCTCGGCGAGGCCCTGCAACCCGAGTTCAAGCTCTATGCGGCGCGGGTCCTGGTCAACGCCCGGGCCCTGTCGGCGGCGCTGCAGGCGCGTGGTATCACCGTCGTCGCCGGCGGCACCGATACACCGCTGCTGCTCGCCGACCTCAGGCCCCTGGGGCTGACCGGCGCGCGCGCCTCCGACAGCCTCGAGGCCGCCGGCTTGACCTGCAACAAGAATGGCGTGCCCGGCGACACGCAGCCGCCGACCGTGACCTCGGGCCTGCGCTTCGGCGCCTCGGCCGGCACGACGCGCGGCTTCAACGAGGTCGAGTTCAGCCGCATCGGCCAGTTGATCGCGGATGTGTTGCACGGTCTGACCGCCACTCCCGACGACAACAGCGCCGCCGAGCAGGCGGTGCGCGCCGAGGTCAGCGCGCTCTGCCGCAGCTTCCCGATCTATCCGGGGCTCGGAAAGTAGAAGATAACGAGATGAGCCGCCGCGGCCAATCCGTCGGCGCGCAACGGCCTTTGATGTGGAAGATGAACTACGCCTGTTG
>JAJFGM010000251.1 GCA_021776145.1 Kiloniellaceae bacterium
CTTCTTTCCTATCCAGCCGGGACAATGCCGTACTTCGTTCCTACTGTCTCGGTGGCGGCGCCTCGTCTTCCACGTCGTCTTCTTCGAGGGCGTAAAACGCCTGTGTCGATTTGGGCACGGGTACAAAATCGACCCGCTCCACGGCCTTGGGCTGACGCCCGCCAACCAGTTGCAATAGATTATAGACGGCTAGGCCGCCGAGGAGAGCGGCGATGAGGAGAAAAAGCGCGCCATCGCCGCGGCCCTGCATCAGAGGGGCTGCGACGATCGGTCCCAGGACGGCGCCGCCGGAATAAACCAGCAACAGTCCGCTGCTGGTTTCGACCAGGGAATCGTTAGGCGCGAAATCGTTGGCGTGCGCCAGGCAGAGGGCGTAAAGCGGCAGCATGAAAACACCGTGCAGGCAGGCCAGACCGAGGCCGGCCAGGGGGCTGGGCGGTACGACCAGGGCAATGCTCAAACCTGTGCCGACCGTGCCCAGGCTGCAAAGCACGATGACAAATCGCCGGTCGATCTTGTCGGACAGCCAGCCCAACGGCCATTGCGAGATGGTGCCGCCGACCATGAAGGCACTCATGAAAAAAGTGATTTCGCTGATACTCATCTGCCGGCCCTGGGCAAAAACGGGAGCCAGCGACCAGAAAGCGCCTTCGATGATGCCAACGACGAAGCAGCCAACCAGACCGGTCGGCGAGAGCTTGAACAGGCGGCGGATCTGCAGGCCGCCGACCTTGACCGGGTGCGGCGCGGCGGCGGTGGTCAGCGACAAGGGCACCAGCGACAGGCAGATCAGCATGGCCATGACCGAAAACAGCGCCGGACTGCTTGTCGGGTAGATATTGACCATGAGTTGTCCGCCCACGGTAACCAGATTACCGACGATGATATAGAGCGACAGCACGCTGCCACGCACCGCGTTGCTCGCCTTTTCGTTCAACCAGCTCTCAACCACCATGTAAAGAACGGCAGTGCAAAGTCCTGTGAAGGTGCGCAATAGGCACCAGGCAACCGGGTTAAGCGCCAGGGGAAAGGCGAGGGCCGCCGCGGCACCGAGCGCGGCAAAGCCGGCAAAGCAGCGGATGTGGCCGACGCGTTCGACAACCTTTGGCCCGATCAGACAGCCAAGGGCAAATCCGGCGTAGAAGGCCGTGCCCATGAAACCTATGGCCGTTGTCGAGAAGCCCTCGAACTGGGCGCGGATCGGCAGCAGCGTCACCTGCAGGCCGGTGCCGAGATAAAGCACTGCGGCGCAGATCAGCAAGGTCGTGATCGACTTCCAAACGGCTTGCATGGGACTTGTCCTCCCAGACGGCGCGAAAGCCCGGCCGTTCAGGCGTTATCGAGGGCGGCCTGCGCTTCGAGCCAGGATTCCTCGGCGGCGGCGATCCGCGCTTTCAGGTCGGCGTGTTTCAATTGCTGAGCCTGCAGTTTCGCGGTCGGGCCGTCGTAAATTTCAGGATCCGCCAGCTTGCTCTCGAGACTGGCCATTTCCCGTCCGAGACGCTCCAACAGTTTTTCGGCGCTTTTCGCCGATTTGTGCAGGTCGGCGACCGCGGCACGGGCCTGAGCGGTAGCACGGCGCTTGTCCTTCTTGCTGACAGCGCCCTCGTTTTTGCCACGTTCGGGCCGTTGGTGGGAGCGCTCGGCGCGGCGTTGCTCCATCAGCAGTTTGCTGTAATCGTCCATATCGCCGTCATAGGGCGTGGCAGTGCCGTCGGCGACGAGCCACAGGCGGTCGGCCACCAGCTGCACGAGGTGCGGATCGTGGCTGACCAGCACCACGGCGCCCTCGAATTCGCACAACGCCTGGATCAGCGCCTGACGGGCGTCGATGTCGAGGTGATTGGTCGGCTCGTCGAGCAGCAGCATATGCGGCGAGTCCCGGCTCATCAGCGAGAACAGCAAACGTGCCTTTTCGCCGCCGGACAGCTTACCGACCTTGACTTCGGCGCGCCCCTCGCCGAAGCCGAAGCGGCCGAGATGCGAGCGCAGGCGTTGTTCCGGCTCCATCGGGCTGAGACGTTTCAGATGCGCCAAGGGCGTTGCGGTCAAGTCGAGCTCTTCGGCCTGATCCTGGGCGAAATATCCGATCTTTAACTTCGATGACTTGACCATGCGCCCGCCCATCGGCGTCAGACGCCGGGCCAAGAGCTTTGTCAGGGTCGATTTGCCATTGCCATTGGCCCCCAAGAGGGCGACGCGGTCGTCCATATCGAGACGCAGATTAAGGTCGCGCAGGATCGGTGGGCCGTCGCCATAGCCGACGGCGGCCTCGTCGAGCGTAAGGATCGGTGGCGACAGCCGGCCCGGCTCGGGGAAGTGAAAACTCACGGTACGGGCTTCGACGACGCTGGCGATCGGCTCCATGCGTTCCAGCGCCTTGATGCGCGATTGCGCCTGGCGCGCCTTGCTGGCCTTGAAACGGAAGCGGTCGACGAAGGATTGAATGTGTCGTCGCTGGGTCTGCTGTTTTGCCTGCATGGCTACTTGCAAGGCTTGGCGCTCGCGTCGGATACGCTCGAAGCTGTCGTAGTTGCCATTGTAGAGGACCAGCTTGCGTGCCTCGAGATGAATGATCTTGTCGACCGCGCGGTTAAGCAGACCGCGATCGTGAGACACCAGCAGAAGGGTGCCGGGGTAGCTTTTCAGGTAGCTCTCCAGCCACAGACTGGCTTCAAGATCGAGATGGTTGGTCGGTTCGTCGAGCAGCATCAGATCCGGCGCCGAGAACAGCAGCGCCGCCAAGGCGACCCGCATGCGCCACCCGCCGGAGAGTTCGCCGCAAGCGCGCTGCTGGGCCGCCTCGTTGAAACCGAGTCCGGCGAGAATGCGCGCGGCCCGGGCCGGTGCGCTGTCGGCTTCGATGGTGACGAGGCGATCGTGGATTTCGGCGATGCGGTGGCCGTCGGTGGCAGTCTGCGCCTCAACCAGCAAAGCCAGCCGTTCCCGGTCGGCGGCCAAAACCCTGTCGATCAGGCTTTCCGGACCCGAGGGGGCATCCTGCGCGACACCGCCGACGCGCAGGTTGCGGGGCAACATGAAACTACCGCCATCGGGGTGGATGTCGCCTGAGATCAAGCGCAGAAGCGTCGTCTTGCCACTGCCGTTATGGCCTACCAGCCCGACACGCTCGCCCTTGTTTACCGCAACCGTTGCGTTCTCAAAAAGCGCTTCGCCTTGGACCCGATAGGTGAGATCGTTAATGTGCAGCATGACTTCCGTGTCGAGATTTTTTGGTGTGGGTGCCGCGCTGGATAACCAGCGCGCAGCCTGTTGCCGCAGCGCAGCAAAGCGTTTATAAGCCCGGCGCGAGTTTCCCTTTGAAAGACCGAATATTCAAGGAGTGTCGGACGCCATGGCTACCGAGCGTACCTTTTCCATCATCAAACCCGATGCCACTCGGCGCAATCTGACCGGACAGATCACCGCCAAACTCGAAGAGGCGGGACTGCGGATCGTTGCCAGCAAGCGCATCCACATGACCCGCGAGCAGGCCGAAGGCTTTTACGCCGTTCACAAGGAGCGACCGTTCTTCAGCGATCTCTGCACCTTCATGACCTCCGGCCCAGTGGTCGTTCAGGTCCTGGAAGGCGATAACGCCATCGCCAGAAACCGAGAAGTCATGGGCGCCACCAACCCGGCGGAAGCGGCGGAAGGCACGATTCGAGCGCTCTTTGCCGAAAATATCGAGGCCAATTCGGTGCATGGTTCCGACGCGCCGGAAACGGCGACCAACGAGATCGCCTACTTCTTCACGGATGGCGAAATCGTCGGTTGAGATCCAGCCTCCGTTGCGCCGGCGATGGGTTTGAATTGAGGGTATTTAGAAAGGCGGGGCCCACCGGAAGGCCCCGCCTTTCTTGTATTTTTTTCATGCCGCCGAAACCCGAGATTTGGGTCACGGAATTTAGATCCCGGAATTCAGACCAGGAAAATTCCCATCAGCGCCAGCGTGATTATCACTCCGATGCTGGAATAGGTCATCAACTTGCAGAAGCCGTTCCAGGACTGCTGGTGGTCGCGCAACATTTGCGAGTCGTCTGCCATAGCTCTGAAATTCCCAGAAGTTTTGTTGCGCCACAGCGGGCGCGGCGATCGTTCGGCGGATTATTAGCGCGAGTCTCTTTTCACGGCAAGGGCTATGCGGTTGGCAGGCTGAACAGGCACTCGCGTGGCACGACGGCACCCTCGATTTCGGTGCGATTGCCTTGAATTCGCACCTTTCCCGACGCCACCAGCTTCAGGCAGGCTGGATACAGCCCGTGTTCCGCCGCGAGGACCCGGGCCGCCAGGCTGTCGGGCGTGTCATTGTCGGCGACCGCTACGGCGGCTTGGCCGATGATCGGTCCGCTGTCGACGTCGTGGCCGACAAAATGCACGCTGCAACCATGCAAACGAACACCCTCCGCGATGGCCCGGGCATGCGTGTCCAGGCCAGGAAAGAGTGGCAGGAGCGAGGGATGGACGTTGATCATGGCACCTTGCCAGCGGTCGACGAATTCGGTCGAGAGAATGCGCATAAATCCGGCCAGGGCGACGATTTCGACGCCGACTTCCTCGAGCGCGGCGGTCATGGCGGCATCGAAGTCGACACGCCCCTGGAAATCGCGGTGATCGACGGTCAGGTGTGGCACTCCGGCTTCGGCGGCGCGCGCCAAGCCGGCGGCATCGGACCTGTTGGAAATCACAAGTACGATTTCGGCCGGAAAGGTGGGGTCGGCGGCCGCGTCCAACAGCGCCTGCAGATTGCTGCCGCGGCCTGAGATGAGAACTCCGACCCTTTTGCGCCGCGCGGCGGACGCAATCGTGGGTTCCCCTGCTACCACGTGAAACCACCCTGTGCAAAGGTGACGGCCGACTGGTCCGGCGCCCGAGCCACGACGTCTCCGACGTGGTAAACCGTCTCGCCGGCGCCTTCCAGGGCACCACGGATTTCGGCTTCGCGTTCAACGGATACAACGAGAGCCATGCCGATCCCGCAGTTGTAGGTGCGCGGCATTTCGGTAGCGGCGACGCCGCCGTCGCGAGCCAGCCAGGTGAAGACCTCGGGCACTGGCCAAGTGATTTCCGGAATGACGATCGCCACGTCCGGTGGCAGCACGCGCGGCAGGTTTTCGATGAAACCACCGCCGGTGATGTGAGCCAGGGCCTTGACGCCGCCCGCAGCGATGGCCGCCAGGCAGGCGCGCACGTAGATTCGGGTCGGCGCCAGCAACGCTACGCCGAGTTCGCTTTGCGGCGCGAAAGGGGCCGCCTGGACATAGTCGAGACCGAGGTCCTCGACGACCCGGCGCACGAGCGAAAAACCATTGGAATGCAGGCCGTTGGAGGCGAGTCCGAGGACCAGGTCTCCGGCAGCTACTTCGCTGCCAGTGAGCAGTTCGGTACGTTCAACGGCGCCGACGGCAAAGCCTGCCAGGTCATAGTCGCCCTCTGCATAGAGGCCCGGCATCTCGGCGGTTTCACCACCGATCAAGGCGCAATCGGCCTGACGGCAGCCCTCGGCTATGCCGGCGACGACGTCGCGAGCGGCATCGATGTCCAGCTTGCCGGTGGCGTAGTAGTCGAGGAAGAACAAAGGCTGAGCGCCTTGTACGACGAGGTCGTTGACGCACATCGCAACCAAATCGATACCAACGGTATCGTGCCGGCCCACCTCGAAGGCAATTTTCAGTTTGGTGCCGACGCCGTCGTTGGCGGCCACAAGAATAGGATCCTTGAATCCCGCCGCCTTGAGGTCGAAGAGTCCGCCGAATCCGCCCAAACTCGCGTCGGCGCCAGCCCGCATGGTCGATTTGGCGAGCGGCTTAATGGCCTCGACCAGGGCGTTGCCGGCGTCGATATCGACCCCGGCATCCTTGTAGGAGCGTTCGTTGCGGCTTGTAATGGCGTCCTCCAGCAACTTAGTCTATGTACAGTTCCGCCGCTTGCGACGGCGGGTCAGGCGTGTTTTTCGCCTTTTGTCGGATTCGGCTCCGTCACGCTCTCTCGCAAGTCCACCCACGGTATCGTAGGCGGGCCGGAGAGCGCGGTGAAGCCGGGATCTTGGGAAAACACGCCAGGCCGCTCTCGCCGGCGAAAATAGTCGATCCAGGACTCATTGCAATGCGCATCTGCTCACACCGAAGTCTGCTGTTCGGAATTTATTTTGCGGCTGTTGCACTGATGCTTGGGGTTTTAGCTGCTGATCGGTCCGATGCCGCGGAAAGCGATGTTTTCACGGTTGCCGGTGTTGCCGTCGACAACACGGCAGATTCGGCGACGAAGGCAAGGGAGTTGGCCCTCGAACAAGGTCACAGCCTGGCTTTCGAGGCGCTGCTCGAAAAGATCGTCCTGCGCGAGGATCGGCCGCGCGTGCCGGTCCTGTCCGCCAATCAGTTGGCGGCGCTGGTTCTCGATTTCGCCGTCGAATCCGAGCGTATTTCGCCAGTGCGCTACCTGGCTGAGTTAAGCTTTCGCTTCAAACCGGACGAGACGAAACGTTTCCTCAGAGGCAATGGCATCGGTTTTGCAGAAACCGAGAGCAAGCCGCTGCTGGTGCTGCCCCTGTTCGGTCCAGCCGGGCAGACACAGCTTTGGGATCAGCCCAATCCCTGGTTCGAAGTCTGGGCTGCACGCCGCGCGCGACACGCTCTGGTGCCACTGATGGTGCCACTGGGAGACCTCAGCGATGTTGCAGCCATCGACGCGGCCGGGGCGTTGGCGGGCGATGATGTCGGGCTGGGTCAGTTGCGGCAGCGCTACGGTGTCGGTGATTCCCTGGTGACACAAGCCATCCTGAACGGCGACCCCGCCCTTCACACAGCATCGTTGATGGTCATTACGCGTCGCTACGGCAGCGTCCGGGCGCGAACGATTATCGAGAGCTACAGCCAGGGGCCGGAAGAGACTTTCGACGATCTGCTGCGGCGCAGTCTGACAGAGGTGGTTGCCGAAGTTCAGGAGAACTGGAAGCGCGACAACCTTCTGCAGTTCGGCAAGGTTCAGCATATCATGGTCAACGTGAATGCGCAGCGCCTCGAGGACTGGTTGGATATCAAGCGGCGCCTCGACGGCCTGGCCGCGGTCGAGAGTGCCCGGATCACGGAACTGCGGCGCGGCCGCAGCGAGATCGACGTTGCCTACGTCGGCGACGAGCGACAGTTGACGGTTGCCTTGGCACAACGCGATCTCGAGCTCCTTCAGGGCCCGGATCTGGCTTGGGAGTTGCGGCTCAAACCGGCGGCATCGCGGGATGACGGGTTGGCGCCAAAGGTTTTTGACGGTGGCGCGGACGACGATGAGCCTGCCGCCGAGGATGTTATCCCCGCCTATCAGGACGAATTGCCGAGCACGCAGGGCGAACAGCTTCCGGTGTCCGAGTGAACGGGCACGGTTCCATTCGGATCCTCCCCAACATCATTTCCCTGGTCCGGCTGCTCTCGGTTCCAGTGATGGTGTACCTGATCCTGCTGGAAGGTTACGAATGGGCCTTCTGGCTGTTCGTCGCGGCTGGATTGTCAGATGCGGTCGATGGAGCCATCGCCAAATATTTCGACGCGGTGACCGAGTTCGGCAAGTATTTGGACCCCTTGGCCGACAAGGCTCTGTTAATCGGGTCCTATGTCGCTCTCGGATATCAAGGCCAGTTGCCTCTTTGGCTTGTCATCCTGGTTGTCTTCCGCGACCTCATCATCATCGGCGGCGCCATGCTCTATCAGACGCTGACCCAATCGCTCAGCATGCAGCCGCTGTTTGTCAGCAAGATCAACACGGTGCTTCAGATCGTCCTGGCCGCGTGTCTTCTCGCCGAACTGGGTCTTCTCATTCCGGTCGGTCCGGCGATCGGTGTTCTAACCATTGCGGTCGCGGCGACCACCTTCGTGTCAGGGGCCGTCTATATGGTCGAATGGGGGAAGCGGAGTGTGGCAAACGGACGCGGACGCCGTTAAATTGGGCGCCAATAATTTGGTCGCCAATAATTTGGTCTGCCGATGAGTTGGTATTCCTGTGGACCGGACCGCCGATGAATGATGGGGCGAGGGCGCGTCTAGACGCCGATAGCCCGCACCGGGCAAAGGGAACGAGGGTATGACGATGGCTCGGCAATTGCGATTCTGGCTGATCGGTTTGTTGGTCTTCCTCTTCGCCGTCTTTCTGTTGCGCAGCGTCCTGCTGCCCTTTGTCGCCGGCATGGCGATCGCCTATTTCCTCGATCCCCTGTGCGACCGGCTCGAGGATCTGAAATTGTCGCGCACCATGGCAACCACTCTGGTGACCCTGATTTTCCTCATGGTCGGCGTTGCCAGCCTGCTTGTCCTGGTGCCGACTTTGATCAACCAGATCACCAACCTTCTGGCGCGTTCGCCGCAGTATATCGAAGCCCTGCGCGGTCAGATTTTTGACCTCCTGGCCATGCTCGAGGCCAAGATCCATCCGGAAGTGATGAAGGCGATCGAAGAAAACGTCTCGGGCGTTTCCGGTAAGCTGTTTGCCTGGCTTGCCGCGGCGCTCGGTCAAATCGTGGAGGGGGGGGTCGCCTTTGCCAACCTCTTGTCGTTGCTGATCGTCACGCCGGTGGTGACCTTTTATCTGCTGCGTGACTGGGATCGCATCGTGGCGCGTGTCAACGGCTGGCTGCCGCGCCGCCATGCCGAGGTCATCCGCGCCCAAGTCCGCGAAGTCGATCGCACCCTGGCCGGATTCATTCGCGGGCAAGGGACGGTGTGCCTGCTGCTCGGCGGATTCTACGCCCTGGCGCTGAGCCTTGTCGGTCTCGATTTTGGCCTTGTTGTCGGGCTTGTCGCTGGGTTCCTGTCGTTTATTCCTTACGTCGGCTCGGTCATCGGGTTGGTGCTTTCGGTCGGGCTCGCTTTTGTGCAGTTCAGCGATTGGGTCGATGTCGCGATGGTCGCGGCGGTCTTCTTTGCCGGCCAAGCCATCGAGGGCAACGTCCTAACCCCAAAGCTGGTCGGCGAGCGAGTTGGGCTGCATCCGGTCTGGGTCATCTTCGGTCTTTTTGCCGGCGGTGCTCTTTTCGGCATTGTCGGGATTATCCTGGCCGTGCCGTTGGCCGCCGTCATTGGCGTGGCGGTTCGCTTCTTGTTGGGACGCTATCTCGACTCGGCCTACTTCCATGGCAATCTCGCTGCCGCCAAGACCGCTGAGGGCGAGGCCGCGAGTTTGGCCCAAACGGCGGGGCGTGGAGGTGACGCTTCGAATGGCGAGCCAATGGCATGAAAACCGATGACGCGAAATACAATCTGGCGGATGCGCAAATGCCCCTCGATCTCGGCCACCGGCCAGCATTGGGCCGGGCCGATTATCTGGTCGCGCCAAGCAACGAAACGGCAGTCGCCTGGATCGATCGCTGGCCTGACTGGCCGGGTGCCGTCCTTGCGTTGTACGGTCCGGCGGGCAGCGGCAAAAGCCATCTGGCAGCAGTCTGGCGGGCCGCCAGCGGTGCCCTCAAGGTCGATAGCAACATGCTTGCCAAGCTTGCGGAAGCAGCCTTCGCGCCGACCGGCCGCGCAGCCGTGGTCGAAGACGTCGAAGGCCATCTGGCGACGCGACCGGATCTGCAGCGCGGCCTGTTGCACTTGCACAACCTGATTAGGGAACGCGGCGGCCATTTGCTGCTGACCGGACGGCAGGCACCGGCGCGCTGGTCCTGTCCGCTGGCCGACCTGGCATCGCGCCTCGCCGCGGCCCCGGCCGTCCGGCTCGGCGCACCGGACGATGGCTTAATCCACGCCGTGCTCGTTAAACTCTTCGCCGATCGCCAGCTGAAGGCGAACGCCGAGGTCATCGCCTTTCTGCTGTCGCGCATGGAACGTTCCTTCGCCGCCGCGCGCGCGATTGTCGAAGCACTGGATGCGGCCTCGTTGGCGGCGCGGCGGCCCGTAAGCGTGCCGCTGGCGCGCGCCGTTCTCGATCGTCTCAACGACCATGAGGCACCGTGAGCGGCCTGTCAGTTTCCGTCCCTGGGGCGAGGAGCTTGACGGCACCGCCGCGGCGCGAGGACTTCTGGCGAGTGACCGCGCCATTGCTTCATGTAAAATCGTAGGGTGTGAGGTCGCTGCCGTTGGCGAAGCGTGAAAAATGGAAGGGCGCGATATCAACACGCGGCGTGACGCCGCTGACCAGGTCCGCCATCAGTCGACCGGCGGCGGGGCCAAATCCAAAACCATGGCCGGAAAAGCCGGTGGCGATATAAAAACCTGGCAGGCTCTCGACCTCGCTCAACACAGGAATGGCGTCGGGTGTAGACTCGATGGCACCGGCCCAGGTTTCGGCGATCTCGGTACCTTGCAGGTGCGGGAACTGCGCCTTGGCGGCGGCAAAGGCGGCCTCGGCGAAAGCCCGGTCGGGTTCGGGGTCGAGAACCCTGACACGCTCGAAGGGGGTGACCTCGTCCGGCCGCCACCGCTTCGGCCGCATGAGTTCTTCCATGAAGGGGCGTCCCAGGCGCAAGCGCAACTTTCCGCTTTGGCCGCGCAAGGCCGGCAGAAAGTCGCGGAAGAAGCGCAGGGCGTCGGGGACGATATCGAAAGCGACGGCGGTTCCCGGAGCAACGGTGAAGCCGCCGTCTTGGCGCGGGCGAATTGCCACCGGTCCGGCGTCGACCGCACTTTCAAAAGGGCGTGGGCCCGGCGTTGTCCGGCAGGCCGTCGCGCGCACTTTGAGCTGCGGCAGCGTGATGTCGAGGCTGCGGCAGAATAGACTGCTCCAGACACCGCCGGCGCAGACCACGGCCTCGCAGGCAATCTCACCTTTTTCGGTAACCACGCCGCTGATCCGACCGGCCTCGGTCTCGATACCGCGGACCGCGCAGCCCTCTAGTATCACAGTGCCCAGGCGTCGGGCGCCGGTCGCCAGTGCCGGCACCGCTTTGCCCGGTTCGGCACGGCCGTCACTGGCGGTGTAGAGGGCGCCTGCCCACTTGCTGCCGTCAGTCTTGAGCAAGGCGTCGGTTTCGCGCGCCGAGAGTAGACGGCTGTCAAGTTGGTGCGGCTGAACGTCTTCCAGCCAGCGTTCGAATCCCTGCATCTCCTTGTCGTTGGCAGCCAGATAGCTGATGCCGCCGCGTGTCCAGCCGAGGTCGGATCCAAGATCGGTTTCGAGGCCGGCCCAGATATCGAGGCTCAGCTTGGCTGCCGGAATCTCGCGCGGATCGCGGCCCTGCTTGCGGACCCAGCCCCAATTGCGCGACGACTGCTCGCCGGCGACACGGCCCTTTTCGCAGACGACCGTCGCGATGCCTTCCTTGGCAAGGAAATAGGCCGTAGCCACACCGGCGATGCCACCGCCGATTATGACGACTTTGGTCGCAGTGGGGAGTTCCGGGACTGAGGCGTTTGTCATGGACCACGATAAAAAAAGGAGAGCCAGTAGTGGCGCGCCATTAGCCTCCGGCGGACGGAAGTCCGGATTTGGGGGTGATGAAGCGTCTCAGGCGCAGGCCGGCACTTTCCACCGCTTGCCAGTCATCGCCCTCGAAGTCAAAGACGGCAAGGCCGCTGGAAGGGTAGCCGGATGCCAGGGCGGTTAGTGCCCTGGGCTCGGAGCCGCGGCCGCTCAACGCTCGGGCAAGCGCCTCCATGCCGGGATTGTGCGCGACCAACATAAGCCTCCGAACCGCTTGCGGGGCACCCTGGACCATCGCCAGCAGGCGCGCCGGCGAAGCCAGATAGAGGCCGGCGTCCGCAGCCATTTCGATGCCGTTGGGGAGTTGCTCGGCAACGAGATCCCAGGTCTGCTTGGCGCGTGTAGCGGCCGAACAGAGAACCAGGTCGGGCGCCAGCCCTTCGTGTCGTACATAGGCGCCGACGCGCAGCGCGTCGGCGCGTCCGCGCGGCGCCAGCGGGCGGTTGTTGTCGTCGCGTGTCGAGTGCTGGCCGACGGCCTTCGCGTGGCGCAGAAGCAAATGCGTCTTCATTCCCACAGTGAGTCAGAAAGCTCAGCCGCAGGCGAGCCAAAGCTGTTTGGGTTCACGCCGACTTTG
>JAJFGM010000252.1 GCA_021776145.1 Kiloniellaceae bacterium
GCCGACGTGCGCAGTGTGCGCTTCGCCGCGGATTGACCAAGCAAGGCCGAAGGGCCGCTAGCGAAGAGGGGAGGCATCGAGATGATCTTTTTCTGGGCCGAAACTCCCGATGGATGGGGCATTCCCGGAATTCACGGACCCTGGGCCGAAGACGAGCTCGACGGCTATGTGCAAAGCGGTGTGTATCTGATCCGCGGTCAGGGCGAGAATATGCTGATCGACACCGGAAATTGGACTCTGCCAGAATACGACAATGGCATGGGCGACTTTCTGGTCGATCTCCTCGACAAGGAAAAAAACGACCTCAAGTACATCCTCATCACGCATTTCCACTACGACCACACCGGCAACGCCAAGATGCTCAAGGATCGCTATGGCTCGCTGGTCGTCTGCCATCCCGCCGACAAGCCGATCATTGAAGACCCGATGATCATCACGCGGCCGGAAAACATCACCCGCTTTGGCGTTACGCCGGAAGAAGTGGTCGCGGACTTCAACCTGAAAGAGGGCGAAAGCCTAGGTCTTTCCGACCCTGGCATCATCGAGACCTATTGGAATTTCCCGGTCGAGGTGGACGTCGAGGTCGAAGACGGGGACGAGCTGGAGTTCGGCGGCCTGAAGGTCGAAATCGTGCATTTACCTGGCCATTGTCCAGGCCACATCGGCGTCTGGAATCCCCATACCGGGACGCTCTATGCCGGCGATCTGCTGCATTATCCGACGCCGCTCGGACCGTCGCCGATCGGCGATGCCAAGGCGCACTGGAACTCGATCCAGCGCTGCCTGGAGATCAAACCGCAACTGCTTCTCGAGGGTCACGGCCTGTCGGCCTATTCGCCGGACAGCTCGAAGCGTCGTTTGCTTCACATGCAGCGGCAACAGGACGATACCCGCAATCGCATCCTCTTCGTCCTGCGCCGCGAGCGCAAACCCATGACCACCGAAGAGTTGGTGCCTGAAGTGATGCCGGTCAAATCGGATCTCGACTATGCGGTATCGACCGGAATTGGCGAACGGCGGTGCTACGCGGAATGCTGCATCCACACGCACATGCTGTGGATGATCGAACAGGGCAAGGTCGAAAGGGTCCGGGAAGGAGGGCTGATCAAGTTTGCCGCTGTCGCGTGAAGGCGCGCCACCTATTGAAGGCACGCCACCAATTGAACGATTGAGCAACAAACCAAAAACGCAATGACGGGAGGAAGAACGATGGCAAAAAAACTGGACCCCAGAAAGTTTCCAGACTTCACCGATCGGAAGGTCGTCGGCGACCAAATGGCAAGGCTCGATCTGCATGGCATTGATCGCCGGGAATTCCTGGCTTTCGCTTCGGCCAGTGCCATTGCTTCGGCAAGTGCTCTCGCGGCCGGTTTCCCCTCGGTCGCCTTGGCCGATGCCGGCGGCAAGATGGCGCATCTGATGATGACCATGCGCATGGAGTACACCAACAATGCCCAGTCTGGTGCAAAGGGTGCCGCCGAGGCCTTTGGCTGGAACATTGCCTCGGCCGACGGCCAGTTCGATTCCGAGCGTCAGCTCAATCAATTCGAGCAGCAAATGGCAGCCGGGACCCAGGCGGTCATGCTGCACGCTCCGGGCGGCGGTTCGATCAAGCGCATCGCGCAGCTTGCCAACGAGAACAAGATTTGGCTCGACAACACCTGGGGCACGCTGCCTTGGTTCACGCCTTTCGATGCCGGCGACTACTACACCATGTACGCCGTGCCCGAGGAGTTCTCGGCCCACAGCGATGTGACCGAAGAAGTCTGCAAGGCGGTCATGGAAGGCTTCGGTGGCGGCAAGCTCGTCGGCGTGACCGGTGTCGAGGGCAACTCGACCGATCTCATCCGCTCGCGCGGCCGCAATGCCGCGATTGACAAGTACCCGGAGATCTCACTGGCGGGCGAGCTTCCCGGCAAATGGAATCGCGAGGATTCGCAAAAGGCCATGGAAGCGTTGATTTCCCGTCATTCCGACATTGTCGGCGTGATCGGCCAGAACGACGACGTGGCCGACGGCTGCATCGCCGCGCTGCGGGCGGCCGGCATCCGGCCGGGACGGGACGTCTTTGTAACCGGTGCCGACGGAACGACGCTTGGCGCCGAAATGATCCAGCGCGGTCAGTTGCATGCAACCAGCGCGAACGTTCCGCAATACATGGGCGCGCTGCTGACGAGCCGCCTGTTCGATGTGATGAACGGCTGGCAGCCGCGGGCGGCGGAACGCATGATGAACTGGCGTTCGATTGCCATGACCAAGGACAACGTCGAGCCCTACCTGCAGCGTTATGTCAACGCCGAGGGCGTCGAGCCTTTCGATTACAAGAAGATGTCCAAGGTCCTGCATCCCGACGATTGGGATCCGCAAGCCGAACTGTTCCCGATGGACATCGATCTCGAATGGGGCGGCATCGACAAGCCGACGGACTGGAACTATCCCAAGGCCTACGCCGATTCCCGCTCGAACGGCGAAGCCGAAGCGGTCCGCAAGGAATACGCGGATCACTACAAGATCGACTTCTTCGGTCCTTCGCCGATGAAAGCATAGCGAGACTGGACGTCCAGGCGTGGCGAGGTGGTGTGTCCATCTCGCCACGCCAAAAAAAGGGCACTTGATGCAAGTTCAGTACCCACGAAGGCCGGCGGATGGTTGACAACACGGTAGTGCTGCAGGGCCAAGGTGTGTCGAAGAGCTTCGGCGGCGCGCCGGTGCTAGAGGGCGTCGATTTCGCGGTGTCGGAAAACCAGGTCATCGGCATCGTCGGCGAGAACGGTGCCGGAAAAACCACGCTGTTCAACATAATTTCGGGTGTTGTCCAGGCCGATGCCGGCCGGATGATGCTGCGCGGCGAGCCGTTCATCCCGGGCAGCTATCGCGAAGCCAACAGGCATGGTGTTTTCCGGGTCTTTCAGGAGCAGGCCCTGATCCCCAATATCAGGGTCTACGAAAATCTTCTGCTGTCCCATGAAGCGGCTTTTGCGCGCGCCGGCCAGTGGATCGACAAGGCGCGCATGATCTCCACAGCCCAGCGGGTCATCGACGAAGCCGGGCTCGACATCGACGTTCGCCGACCGACCGAGTCCTATAGTTTTTCCAAGCGCCAGCTGATTGAAATCGCCCGCGCCTGTCTGGTGCCGACGGAGGTGCTCGGCATCGGCCATCCCATCGT
>JAJFGM010000253.1 GCA_021776145.1 Kiloniellaceae bacterium
CTTTCGACCGGCGGCATTCAGGCCGTCCTGACTTCGGCCGAAGGCGGCACCAATGCCAAGTTCTGGGAGCACCTCAGCCACTTCACCGAAATCAACTATGCCATGCCGCTCAACATGGTCCATATCAACCTCGACACTTACAACGGCCTCAGCGCCGAGCAGCAGCAGGCGGTTCTCGACTCCGCGCAGGCGGCCAGCGATCTCGTGTGGAATCTGGCGGTCGAGCGCGTCGCGATGAACTATGCCGAAATGCAGGCGAACGGCCTGACCATCGTTCTGGGCGTCGACGGCGGCTATCTTGGCGCGCTATCGGAAGCCGGCAAGGAAGCGGTCGCGCAGTGGTTGGTCAAAACCGGCGACACCGGCGCGGCGATCCTCGCCGAATACAAACAGCGGACCGGCAAGTAAAACCTCGCGGCCACGTCGCACTCTAGCCTATTAAGTGAGAGACTGATTCACGTTCCATTTTGATCTAAAATGAAACGATCAGGCTCTTGCGGGCGGCGATGTGGCCGTGCGCTTCTCGAGCGATTCACCTTCGACCCGGTCACCTTCGCTTTTTGCCACTGGGGAGCCTCTTCATGCGCCAATTCCAGGCCGCCGTGTTCGCGCTTTCCAAGCTGGCGGCGGTGCTTTCGGCGGTGTTGCTGGTCGCCATGGTGGCGCATATCGTCATTGAAATCGTTCTCCGCAGTTTTTTCAGCACCTCGACCTTCGTCCTCGACGAATTCGTCGGTTATGGCGTTGCCGCCATGACTTTTCTCAGCCTTGCCTATGCCCTGGAAGAGGGATCGCTGATCCGCGTCAACGTCGTACTGTCGCGCCTGCGCGGCCGGGCGCGGCGCGGCGTCGAAATCGTCTCGGTGCTGGCCACCTTGGGCCTGACCTGCTTCGTCGCCTACTACTTTTGGCGCGATCTGTCGCGCAACTTCACGCGCGGCGCGGTCAGTGAGTCGATTGCCGAGGTGCCGCTGTGGATTCCGCAGGCGCTGGTTTTTGCCGGCCTGGCGCTCTTCGCGATCCAGCTTTTTGCCTATTTTCTCCGACTGGCGAGCGGTGGCAAGGCCATCGCGGCCAAAGAGACATTGGAGTAGCGCGACATGGACGCGCTGATTGCCGGTCTCGTCATCCTGGTGCTGATCTTTCTCTTTTTGGGTATCGGCACCTGGGTCTTTGCCGGCCTGCTTTTGGTCTCGGTCACCGGTCTGGCTTTGATCCTCGACTTTCCGCCGACCCGCATCGGCGTGATCGTCAGCAAGATCCTCTATCGCAGCGCCAGCGCCTGGGAACTGGCGGCGATCCCGATGTTCGTGTGGATGGGCGAGATCATCTTTCGCACCGACATATCCGAGCGGCTGTTCCGCGGGCTGGCGCCGCTGGTCGATCGCATTCCCGGACGCCTGCTGCACACCAACATCGCCGGGTGCACGCTGTTCGCCGCGGTCTCGGGCTCTTCGGCGGCGACAACCGCGACGGTCGGCAAGATCACCTCCAGCGAACTCGCCGAACGTAACTACGACACCAGCCTCAGCATCGGCTCGTTGGCGGGCGCCGGCAGTCTGGGGCTGCTCATTCCGCCATCCATCGTGATGATCATCTACGGCGTGCTCGCCGAGGTTTCGATCGCCAAGCTTTTCGCCGCCGGGGTTTTCCCGGGTCTGGTCATTGCCGCCCTCTACAGTGGCTATATCGTGCTGCGTTGCCTCCTCAATCCGGCGCTTTCGCCGGCGTCCGAGGATACCTACACCTGGGCCGACCGGATCGCCGGGCTGGCCAACCTGGCGCCCGTTCTGATCCTCATCGTCATCGTTCTCGGGGCGATCTACTCCGGCCTGGCGACGCCCTCGGAAGCCGCGGCGGTCGGCGTCACGGCGACCGTCGTCCTGACGCTTGTTATGCGCCAGCTCACCTGGGGCATCTTTTGCCAGTCGCTCATGGGCGCCGTGAAGATCTCCTGCATGGTTTGCTCCATCCTCGTCGCCGCCGCATTCCTGTCGACCGCCATGGGCTATCTGCACGTGCCGCAGGATCTGGCGACGGCGATCGGCGCGCTGGAGCTGCCGCCCGCCGGCCTGATCCTTATCCTCGCCGGCTTCTACATCATCCTCGGCCTGTTCCTCGATGGCATCTCGATCACCGTGATGAGCCTGCCAATCACCCTGCCGCTGATCCTGCAGGCCGGATTCGATCCGCTCTGGTTCGGCGTGTTTCTGGTCATCATGGTCGAATTGGGCCAGATCACGCCGCCCATCGGCTTCAATCTTTTTGTCCTGCAGGGCCTGACCGGGCATCCGATCGGCCGCATCGCGGCGGCCTCCATGCCGTTTTTCTTTCTTATGTGCCTGGGTGTCGCCGTCGTTACGATTTTCCCCGAAGTGGCCTTATGGTTGCCGGGTGTTCTGTTCGACAAGTAGACTAGTGGCTCGACCCTCTCGAAGGTGCGGAGCGAACTGGGTATGGCTGAAGCAGCGTTGGACATCAAAAATCAGGTCATCGAGACCCTGCGGTCACGCTTGGGCGAACGCTTGTCGACCTCGGCGGCGGTCCGTGCCCAACACGGCAAGGACGAATCCTACCACGCGCCCGAGCCGCCCGATGCCGTGGCCTTTGTCGAAAACACCGAGGAAGTCGCCGATATTCTGTGTCTGTGCAACGCCGAAGGCGTGCCGGTCATACCCTTTGGCACCGGTACCTCGTTGGAAGGCCAGGTTCAGGCACGGCATGGCGGTATCTGTGTCGATCTGACGCGCATGGACCAGGTTCTGGAGGTCAACGACCAGGATCTCGACTGTCGTGTCCAGGCCGGGGTGACGCGCAAGCAACTCAACGATTATCTGCACGATACCGGCTTGTTCTTTCCCATCGACCCCGGCGCCGATGCCTCGATCGGCGGCATGGCGGCGACGTCGGCTTCGGGCACCAACGCGGTGCGCTATGGCACCATGCGCGAGAATGTCATCGGCTTGACCGTGGTGCTGGCCGACGGCCGCATCATTCGCACCGGCGGGCGCTCACGCAAATCTTCGGCCGGATACGATTTGACCCGAATGTTCGTTGGTTCGGAGGGCACACTCGGCGTCATTACTGAAGTTCAGCTGCGGCTCTACGGCATTCCGGAAGCCATGTCCGCGGCGGTCACTTCCTTCGACAGCATGGCCGGAGCCGTCGATACGGTGATAACGACAATTCAGATGGGGGTCCCGGTGGCGCGCATCGAACTGCTCGACGAAGTCCAGTTGGACGCCGTCAACCGCTATTCGAAACTCGACTATCCGGTCAAACCGACATTGTTTTTCGAGTTCCACGGCAGCGAGGCGGGCGTTCGCGAACAAGCGGAAACCGTCAGCGAGATCGCCGCCGAATACGGCGGCGGCGACTTCCAATGGGCGACCCGCGCCGAAGACCGCTCGAAACTTTGGCAGGCCAGGCACGATGCCTACTATGCCGCCCTGGCATTGCGGCCGGGCGCCTAGGGTTGGGCGACCGACGTCTGCGTGCCGATTTCGCGGCTGGCCGAGTGCATTCTCGCAACCAAGCGCGATATCGCGGCCGCGGGGCTGTTGGCGCCGCTGGTCGGTCACGTCGGCGACGGCAATTTTCATCTCGTCTTCGTCATCGATCCCGACAATGCCGACGAGATGGAGCGGTCGCAGGCGGTCAACGACCAGATGGTCGGCCGCGCGTTGTCCATGGGCGGCACCTGCACCGGTGAGCACGGTGTCGGGTTTGGCAAAATGCACTTCTTGAAGGCCGAGCACGGCGAGGCGCTCAGCGTCATGCGCCAGGTGAAACTGGCGCTGGATCCGCAAAACATCATGAACCCGGGCAAGATCATCGACATCTGACGAAGTCGGCGCGCGCCGGCGGTGCTGGCGTGCGACTTACATTGGTCCGCTCGCCCCGGTAACGAAGCTTAGTTGTCGCTTTCCAGATCCTGTAGCGCTGCCTGCAGCATCAGGAAGGCATCATTGCATTTTTCGCCGATGAAATCGTTGGAGCCCTCGG
Organism: Kiloniellaceae bacterium; assembly: GCA_021776145.1. Taxonomy (GTDB): domain Bacteria; phylum Pseudomonadota; class Alphaproteobacteria; order Kiloniellales; family Kiloniellaceae; genus JAJFGM01. Next base: position 4,006 of record JAJFGM010000253.1, read on the forward strand.
CGCCGGTGCCGCAGAACTCGTCGATATAGGTCTTCAGGTCGGCGGAGATGCGGGCAAGCTGTTGATGACGTTCGGACAAGGATCCACCTCGACGTTGGGACAGGAACAATGGAACCTCAGAGTATCAGGAAATTCATTGTAGGGTAGCGGCGTAAGGTAGCGGTACGATTCTTTGCTGTTGCCGGCGGGTCTCGCTGGTTTTGTCGCAGGTCGCCCCAAAATTTGGATGCGGAGGTC
>JAJFGM010000254.1 GCA_021776145.1 Kiloniellaceae bacterium
TCTTGCTCACAAGAGCCCGGCTAAGATGCGACACCTAACGACCCGTCCCCTGGGCGATCGCAGGCAAGCGCCACTTCCAGGGTTTCAAACGATCGATCTTGCGCTGCGAATCAAGGACGCGATCCGCGATTTTACAGTTCCGGCATGGGGCGGGCAGAACGCCCCGGCGCAGCTCCCCGGCCAGCGCGGTGCGCAGCTCGTCTAAGGCCTGGCCGTCTGCCGCCGCAATCCTCAGTATGCTGTAGGGCCGCGTATCCTTGATGTTGCAGCAGGGCGTAGCGAAGCCGTCAAAGCTCAGGTAAACGCCCCTTTCGAGCCAGGGGCAGGTCCCGCTGCGCGCGTTCCAACCGCCAAAGAGCTGGTCGTAGAAGCCGCCGATTTCGCGCCGCGGTCCTGCTGCAAGCGTTTCCAACAGGGCGCGGTTGTCGGCTTCGAACCGCGCGATCTCTTCGGCGTCCAGCAACTGCCGTGACATCTCGGCATCGTAGACGGAGACATAGGCATCCATCCGTTGCAGCGGCTGGACCCCGAGGCCGCCATCCAGGCGCAGGTCTCGATAGAGCGCGGCGATAGCTGGGAAGGCATCCAGGGTCTTGCGCATCAAGGTCATGGAAAAACCGACGGCGGGCCGGTCGAGTCCACGTTCGCGGCGGCGCGCCATCAAGAGACGCAATCCGCGCACAACCTTTTCCAATTTGCCGCCGCGGATTTCCTTGAACATTGCCGGATCGGCGCTATCGATCGAGACCGCGATTTTGCGAATCCCCAGGTCGAGAATACGCTCGACATGGCGCGCGGAAAAATAACTGCCGTTGGTGATGAAGGAAACGTCGATACCTCGGTCGCGCGCGATCGCCGCCATGTCGAAGAAGCGCTTATGCAAAAGCGGCTCACCTTCGCCCTGGAGTTCGATGTGGCGCAGATCTGGGAACGCCTCAATGAGCCCGGTAAAGGCCTCGAAGGGCATGTCCTGCTGCGGCATCTGGCGCCCGCAGCAGTAGCCGCAGGTGTAGTTGCAGCGGGTCGTCGGCTCAATCTGGGCCAGCTCGACTCCCTTGACGGCTGACGACTGGAAGGTCTTTCGAATGATCTGGCCTTTCCATTGCAATGTAGCGCCCCTATAGCGACACGACACGATCCTAACAAGAGAACCCTATTAGAATCTTACGTGGACGGCTGCGACAAACTTCTAGATATAGGCCCTACGCCACTATCGCTCCTCCACTCAGCGCTCCGGCGACGAACCCCTTGACAAGGGACTCGGCTTCGGCGTTATCGAAGCTGCCGGGTTCGAGGCTCCATTCCAGCCATAGATCGTCTGCCATGGCGCCGATACCCATCGCCAGGCGCCGCCGCCTGGCCTTCCCCGCCGGCGGTCACGCGACCGCAGCACGCGCCGCGGCAGGCTTTCCAACTCGCCGCGGTGGCACGCATAGTTCTCGACGGGCTGGGTTCGGAACTCGGCGTCGCTCGTCACCAAGCTCCAATAGCTCAGCCACACCGGCAACCGCCGCCACGTTGGCATCGACGAAGCGGTCGGTCATCTGACGACAGGCGGCGCGCCTCGCCGCTCAGCCGGCGATAGGCCGGGGCGCTCGGTTCCGTTATCACGCGCACCTATTCACCCGACGTCCCGCCACATCGCGCTGTGGGATTGACTCCTTATTGTGCAAACGTGCAATAACCGCGGATGCGGTGACAACCAGGGTGCGACGGCAATGATCAAGCAGTTCGCGGCGGGTTCAGGCCTGCTGCTGATCGACGTGCAAAACGGCATTGCCGTCCTCGACTACTGGGGCGGCGCGACCGGCCGGCGTGCAGCGCCTGGTGGTCGCCGGCTTTTTCACCAACATGTGCATCGCCACAACGGTGCGCATGGCCGGCAATCTGGGCTTCGACTGCTACCTTGTCGAGGATGCCTGCGCCTGCACCAACCGCGTCGGGCCGGACTGCACCGACTACGACGCCGAACTGATCCACGCCACCTCTATCGCCAACCTGCATGGCGAGTTCCGCACCGCCCTGGCCTGCATCGATGCGATGGAACTATTGAACGGCGACGCCCCACACTTGCAAAGGATGCAGGGCAATGAGTGAGAGCTTGGTCGACACCCCCGCCACCGGCGCACCGGGCGCACAGTGTTGCGCACAGCCGAGCGCACAATGGGGCGCACAGAATATGGTGGCTCCCTTGCGCCGGGTCATGCTGAGTCGGCCCGGCCGCGCCATGGCGGCGGCCGACCCGGCGGTCTGGCACTACACTGGTGCCCTCGACGGCGAAAAACTGGAGGCCAACCACGCCGCCTTGCGGGCGGTGATCGAGGCCAGCGGTGCCGAGATCCTGACGCTGGCGGCCGACGACGGCGCCGGCCTGATCGAACTCTCGGATGCGGTCTTCACGCACGACCCCTCGCTGGTCACCGCCGGCGGCGCCGTCCTCTTGAACATGGGCAAAACCCTGCGCCGCGGCGAGGTCGCCCAGCACCGCGATTTTTACGCCCGCCACGGCATTCCGATCCTCGGCGCCATCACCGCTCCCGGCCAGGTCGAGGCCGGCGACTGCGTCTGGATCGACGACCGGCGGCTGGCCGTCGGCATGGGGTTCCGCACCAATCTGGCCGGTGTCGAACAGCTGCGCGCCCTGCTAGCCCCCTTGGAGGTGACCGTCGAAGGTTTCGATCTGCCGGTGTTTCATGGCAAGGCCGCCTGCCTGCATCTGATGTCGCTGATCTCCATGCTCGATCACGATCTCGCCCTGGTTCACAAGCCGCTCTTTCCGGCGCGGCTTCTGCTGTGGCTCGAGGAGCGCGGCATCACCTGTCTCGACGCGCCCGCCGACGAATTCCGTGACAGCGGGACCTTGAGCGTCAACGTTCTGACCCTGGCACCGCGTCACTGCGTGATGGTCGAGGGATTTCCGCAAACCGCCGCCCTGCTCGCCGAGGCCGGCTGCCGTGTCGAGACCTTTCCCGGTGACGAACTCTGCCTCAAGGCCGAGGGTGGCCCGACTTGCCTAACCCGGCCGCTGCTGCGTGGCTGATCGCGCCGCTGCGCCGATTCGGCCCTTCCCGGCGCTTCAGCCGCGGCCCTCGGCGCGACTCGGTGTAAAGCCCTGGTTTGCGGGCCCGCGCAGCGAAAAAAAGCCCGGAAAATTTTCTCGCTGATTGTCTAATTTTTCTCACTTAACATGATAAGAATTATCTATAATACGTTGTTTTAAAAATTAAATCATATAATTGTTGATTGATTGATCAAGCTTACCCCCTAGCCACGTAGGGATATTCTGGGAGGCATTTTTTTGCATCCCCACGCTGGTCCCGAATTCCTCAATTGTCCATAGAGCTTGGCCCCGAAGCTTCACACGACAACCTCGATATCCTGTGGTGCGGCTCACGAAAAATCACAAAATCTTGTGGTTGCCGACTAGGTTTTGTGGTCTACTGCGCGCCCTTCACAAGATGTGGCCAAGAGCCGTGGGGTTCCCCCCTTGAGCCTTGGATTATGCAAGCAGGCATTCGGGGTAGGAGCGTTGCGGGCCGTCGAGGCGCGTCGGTCCGGTAACGTGAGTAGTTGGCTGTATTTTTTTGGGGACCGAGAGGGAGCAGGGCATGCGAATCGCACGTCGATTCACGAAATCTGGCAAAGACGTTTATGCCGGCATCGAGTTCCGCAGGACATCGAGCGAGATTCGCAATCCGGACGGCTCGACCGTGTTCGAGGCACGCGACATCGAGGTGCCGGCGAGCTGGTCGCAGGTCGCCTGCGACGTCCTGGCGCAAAAGTATTTTCGCAAGCGCGGCGTTCCCTTGAAGCTGAAGCGCGTCGAAGAGAACAGCGTTCCCTCGTGGTTGTGGCGCTCGCAACCCGACACTGCGGCGCTCGAGGCGCTGCCTGAAGACGAACGCCAAGTCGGCGAAACTTCGGCCAAGCAGGTTTTCGACCGGCTTGCCGGTACCTGGACCTATTGGGGCTGGAAGGGCGGCTATTTCGAGGGCGAGGAAGACGCCAGCACCTACTTCGACGAAATGCGCTACATGCTGGCGCGCCAGATGGTGGCGCCGAATTCACCGCAGTGGTTCAACACCGGCCTGCATTGGGCCTACGGCATCGACGGGCCGGGACAAGGTCACTACTACGTGGACCACGAGAGCGGTCGCCTGACCCGCTCCAACAGCGCTTACGAGCATCCGCAGCCACACGCCTGCTTCATCCAGTCGGTCAAGGACGATCTAGTCAACCAGCAGGGCATCATGGACCTTTGGGTGCGGGAGGCCCGCCTGTTCAAGTACGGCTCCGGCACGGGCACCAACTTCTCGAAGTTGCGCGGCTCCGACGAGCCCCTGGCCGGCGGCGGTCGTTCCTCGGGACTGATGTCCTTTCTCAAGATCGGCGACCGCGCCGCCGGGGCCATCAAATCCGGCGGCACCACGCGGCGCGCCGCCAAGATGGTGACCGTCGACCTCGACCACCCCGACATCGAGGCCTACATCAACTGGAAGGTCGACGAGGAACAGAAGGTCGCGGCCCTGGTGGTCGGCTCGAAGCTTTGCCAGCTCCACCTCAACGCCGTCATCAAGGCCTGCCAGACGCCGGTGCCGTGTGACGACACCGAAGTTGCCTTCGACCCCAAGCGCAACCTCGCCCTGAAAACCGCCATGCGGGCGGCGCGCAAGGCCAAGGTACCGGAGAACTATATCCTGCGGGTCATTCAGTTCGCCAAACAGGGTATCACCGAGATCGACTTCAAGACGTACGACACGGATTGGGATTCCGAAGCCTACCTCACCGTTTCGGGACAAAACTCCAACAACTCGGTGCGCATTCCCAACAGCTTCATCGAGGCGGTCGAGGCCGATGCCGATTGGCACCTCATCGGGCGCACAAACGGCGAAACAATCAAGACGCTGCCGGCCCGCGCCCTGTGGGAGCAGATCGCCAACGCGGCCTGGTCCTGCGCCGACCCCGGCGTGCAGTTCGACACCACGATCAACGACTGGCACACCTGCCCGCAGTCCGGCCGCATCAATGCCTCGAACCCCTGTTCGGAGTACATGTTCCTCGACGACACGGCCTGCAATCTCGCCTCGATCAATCTCATGGCCCTGCGCGACGACAAGGGTGCTTTCGATGTCGAGGCCTACGAGCATGCCGTCCGCCTGTGGACTCTGACCTTGGAAATCTCGGTCCTCATGGCGCAATTCCCGTCCAAGGAAATCGCCAAATTGTCCTACGATTTCCGCACTCTGGGCCTGGGCTTCGCCAATATCGGCGGGCTCTTGATGTCCATGGGCCTGTCCTATGACAGTGACGCCGGACGCGCCCTCTGCGCCGCGCTCAGCGCCGTCATGACCGGCGTTTCCTATGCCACCTCGGCCGAAATGGCCGGCGAATTGGGGCCCTTCCCCGGCTACGAAAAGAACGCCGCGGAGATGTTGCGGGTTATCCGCAATCATCGCCGCGCGGCCCTTGGCGAGACCGCGGGCTACGAAGGTCTGTCGGTGCTGCCGGTCGCGCTCGACGCGGCGGGCTGCCCCAACCAGGACCTGGTCGCCGCGGCGCGGCGGGCCTGGGACCAGGCTCTCGAACTCGGCGAGCGGAACGGCTTTCGCAATGCTCAGGCGTCGGTCGTGGCGCCAACCGGGACCATCGGCCTGGTCATGGATTGCGATACCACCGGCATCGAGCCGGATTTCGCGATCGTCAAATTCAAGAAGCTCGCCGGCGGCGGCTACTTCAAGATCATCAACCGTACGGTGCCCGAAGCCTTGCGCACCCTGGGTTATGTCGAGGGCGAAATCGAAGACATCATTCATCACGCCGTCGGCCAAGGAACGCTCGACGGCGCGCCTGGTGTCAACCACGCCAGTCTGCGGAAAAAGGGCTTCACCCCGGCGGTCTTGCAGGCTCTGGAAAACGGTTTGGCCAGTGCCTTCGACATAAAGTTCGCCTTCAATCGCTGGTCCCTCGGCGCCGATTTCTGCGCCGACGTGCTCGGTATTTCCGAGCAGCAGTTGAACGACGTCGCCTTCGACATGCTGGCCGAACTCGGCTACAGCCGCGACGAGGTCGAGGCCGCCAACATCTATTGCTGCGGCGCCATGACGCTGGAGGGGGCGCCGCACCTCAAGACCGAACACCTGCCGGTCTTCGACTGCGCCAACGCCTGCGGCCGCAGCGGTACGCGCTTTCTATCGGCGGAAAGCCACATCCGCATGATGGCGGCGGCGCAGCCCTTCATCTCGGGTGCCATTTCCAAGACCATCAACATGCCCAACTCGGCCAGTGTCGCCGACTGCCAGGATGCCTATCACCTATCCTGGAGCCTGGGCCTCAAGGCCAACGCGCTCTACCGCGACGGCTCCAAACTGTCGCAGCCCCTTGCCTCCGCCCTCTTCGACGACGAGGAGGACGAGGACGGCGACACCCTGGCGGAAAGGGTCGCCGAGGCGCCGGCACCGGAGCGCGCGCAGATCGTCGCCGAACGCATTATCGAACGCGTTGTCGAACAGTCCAACGAGCGGCGGCGCATGCCGCAACGGCGCAAGGGCTATACCCAAAAGGCCATCGTCGGCGGCCACAAGGTGTATCTGCGGACTGGCGAATATCAGGATGGTTCGATCGGTGAAATTTTCATCGACATGCACAAAGAAGGCGCCGCCTTCCGCAGCCTGATGAACAACTTCGCCATCGCCATCTCCATAGGCCTGCAGTACGGCGTACCGCTGGAGGAATTCGTCGAGGCCTTCACCTTCACCCGCTTCGAGCCATCGGGCATAGTCACCGGCAATGACGCCATCAAGATGTCGACCTCGGTGCTCGACTACATTTTCCGCGAGCTGGCGATTTCCTACCTCGGCCGCAACGATCTGGCGCATGCCAAACTCGAAGACATCGCGCCGGACAGCCTGGGCAGCGGACATAGCGAAGGCGAACTGCCGCACAACGCCGTGGAAGCCAACATCCGTCGTTATGCCTCGGTCGGATATGTTCGCAATCAACTCCTTGTATTGAACGGTGGCGCCGCTGCTCCCGCACCTGCAATCAATAGTGCCGGGATCAATGGCGCCGGCGTGACGGCTGGCAGCGCCGTCATGCCCGTCGCCACCGGCGGCGGGATCCAAGAGCTCGCCGGCACCGCAGGCGCCGCCGAAGCCGTTGCCGTCGAGGCCACTGTCGTTCAGCACGTCGATACCCGCCTGACGCGCGTCCGCGAGGCGCGCATGAAGGGTTACGAGGGCGACCCCTGCGGCGACTGCGGCAACTTTACCCTGGTGCGCAATGGCACGTGTATGAAGTGCGCGACCTGCGGCAGCACCAGCGGCTGTTCATGACGAACGGCCGAAGACCTCACGTAGAGCCTCCTACCCTGCAGACGACTTACGTCTGAGTTCTCCCTGTAAACTCGGGGTGCCCGCGGTGGCGGCACCCCGGATTTTTTTGACAGCGAGATACTGATCACTGCGCGCGCGCCATTGGAGACCAACTCCAAGGTGTCTTAGGCGACCAGTTCTTGGATCGCGGCATTGGCTTGGTCGAGCTTTTCGATGAGGTCGCCACTGAGGTCCATGTTGCGCGCCGATCCCGTGATGGCGGCTTCGGTGTTGGCCTTGATCTCGCGGATCGCGGCAATGATGTCGTTCAGCTTCTGCAATTGGTCGGTGACCCGCACGACGTTCTCGCAGGCCTTGCCGCTGAGGTCGCTGATCACTTCGCTGGTCTCCTTGAAGCGGCTGTCGTAGACGCCGGTCGCCTGTTCCGACGAACTCATCGCCGTATCGAGGCCTTCGATGCCCTGGCTGACCTTGGTGAGCTGGCTGCCGAGGTCCAACAATAGGCTTTCGATGCGCTCGGCCGCCTCGCCGGACTGGCCGGCCAGCATCTTGACCTCGTTGGCGACGACCGAGAATCCCCGCCCGGCATCGCCCGCCCGCGCCGCCTCGATGGTGGCGTTGAGTGCCAGCAGGTTGGTCTTGCTTCCGATGGCGACGATTTCCTGGGCGATGAGATCGATGTCCTGGAAGCGCGTGCTGAAGGTCGAAATTGTCTGCAACAGGGCCCTGGCCGCCTCCGCTCCCTGCTCCATGTCGCGGCGCACGCCGCTGAGAGACTCCAAGAGCTCGGCAATATTGCTCTCGATAGCGGAAAAGCTGGTCTCGTCCACCGACATGCCGTCGATAACGGCGCCGACGTTGCCGGCCAGATCCTCTGCCTGACCGATCAGGGCGGCGATGAAATCCGCGCGCTCCTTCGAGGCACCGTTGACCTTTTCGGCATTGCCGAGGATCTCCTCGCCGCGCGCCCGCGCGGCGCCGAGCAGTTCACGCGAATGCCCGAAGTCGTGCCCGAAGTCGTGCCCCAAGTCACTCTCCGGGTCCTTGGCCTCCGCGGTCGGAGCGGCATGAGCAGGGCATTCGACCGGCGTTTGCTCCGCCACCGGTGGCGGCGCAGCTTCGGTCGAGGCTGCCGCTGCAGCACTTTGCCGGGCCCAAAGCGCCTGACTGATGGTCGAGACAATGTAGGGCACAAGCAGGGTCAGGGCGGCCTTGCCCGGATCGAAGGCCGAGGCGTCGAAGACCGCGTGCCATTGATTGATGATTGTCAGGATCGGCGCTGCCACCGCGGCAACCAGAAAGGCGCGCCAAGCCGTACTCGGACTGGCGGCTGTTCGCCAAAAATTCTTTTTGATGGTCGGCTCCATGGCTATGTCGCGTTTGAACCGACCCCGGTATCGCCAGGTGCCCAAATTGCGCAATGGTTGAGCGCTATTCCTACAGATCCTTGTTTAATTCCGTCTTAAGTTTTATGCCGAAACGCCTTTGTCCTGCGATTCCGGGACCAGGTGCCTCCAATGCCGCCACTGCGGCATCCGACAAAAACACACTTGGCGCCAATATCGCGGGCCTCGCTTGGTAGTCGCAAGAGGCTGGGCCCGGTCCGCGCGGTTTCGAGCTTCCCCGCCCGCTGGCCGGCAGCCGATTGACTTGCGAAATAACATCTGTGCAAAGTCGAAACTTACCGTTTGGTGGCCTTGCTGTCATTTGGCCAGGTGGTCTGACCAATTAGTCCGAGCCGAAATTCGGCGCCGTGGTGACACCAACAAATTTGAAGACTGAAACTCGGGAGGTTCTACGACATGCATTCGACCCTATCCAAATTGCTTCGCCCGGTCTTGCTGGCTTCGGCCGCCGCCATGGCGATGGTCTCGGTGGCACAGGCCGAGACGATCACGCTGCACGGCGCCAGCCAGTTCGACGAAAATCATGCCTTCACGCGGCTGATGCGCAAGTTCGAACAGCTGACCAAACTCTACTACGCCGGCGAGCACGAACTTGAGTTCGTCATGCACCTGAACAGCGAACTCGGGCTGGAAAAAGACTATGTCGCCTACATGAACCAAGGTCTGTCGGTCGACTATGCCGTTGCCGCGCCGTCGCATATCTCGACCTTCTCGAAGATGGCGACGCTGCTCGATCCGCCGATGCTCTATCGCGATCCCGGACACTGGAGCAAGGTGCTGGCCAGCGACGTCCTGCAGCCCATCGTCGACGATATCTACAAACGCGCCGACCTCCTTGTACTGGGCTACGGCGGTGGCGGCGTTCGCCATCTCATCGTCAACAAGCCTGTGACCAACATGGCCGAAATCAAGAACGTGCCAATTCGTGTGATGGGCGCCCCCATTCAGACAAAGCTGTTCGATGCCTTCGGAATGGCGCCCAGCGTCATCGCTTATTCGGAAGTCTACAACGCCATCCAGACCGGGGTCATCGACGCCGCCGAGAACGAAGCCGCCGGCATCCGGCAGATGAAGTTCTACGAAGTCGGCCCGAATATTTCCCTGACGGCGCACTCGATCACGGTTCGGCCACTGGTCTTCAGCGGCAAGACCCTGCGCCGTCTGCCGGAAGACCTGCAAGCCGCGATCAAACAGGCCGGCAAGGATGCGGGAACCTACGGTCGGGTCACCGAACTCAGCGAAGGCCAGGGCATCATGAAGGAACTGGAAGACAGCGGAAAGTTGAAGACCGTTCTCTTCACCGAGCGCGCAAGCCTGATCTCCGCCGCGGCTCCCGTCTTGCAAGAGTACTTCAAGGATGTCGGCGCCGCCGAACTCTACGATGCGATCCAGGCCATAAACTAGGCCTCGCTTTCGGGCCCGGTATGTGACTCCCATCAAAACTGGGTCGGTGACCACAAGGGTCACCGGCCCCTTTATTTTGCCCGCCAGAACCGAACTGACTGATGTTTCAGTTCATCGACCGCGCACGAGGCAGCGATGAGAAAACTCCTCAGCCTGTACCACGATTTCCTGAGACTGGTTTTGACGGTTCTGATGGGAATCCTGATCGTCCCGGTGACGCTGCAGATCACCGCGCGCTATACCGGCCTCATTCCACGCTACATCTGGACCGAGGAACTGGCCCGCTTCTGTTTTATCTGGATCATCCTCGTCGGCGCCATGATCGCCATGCGCGAAAGCGAACATTTTACGGTCGACCTCCTGCCGGAGGCCAAAAGCAACCGCGGCAAAGCCCTCTCGCTCATGTTCGTCGACCTCATGACATTCATAATGGCGGCAATATTTGTTATTTGGGGGTGGCCGCTTGTCGAATTCGGGCTGCTGCAAACCTCCGAAATGGCCGAACTGCCGATGGTGTTCATCTACATCGCCTGGCCGATAACCGGCGTGACATGGATTTTGTTCCTGGCCGAACGCCTGGTCGATCACATCAAGCTATTCCGGAGTGACGCCGCATGACTCCTTGGGACGTGGCGGCGATCCTCTTCCCGCTTTTCATCGGCTTGGTGATTTTCCGCGTGCCGGTAGCGATCGCGCTGGGTCTGGCGTGTATCCCGGTGTTTATGATCGACGAGCGGCTGACGCCGCTGCTCCTCATGAACGAGATGTTCAAGTCCTACAACGCCTTCCTGCTGTTGGCCGTGCCGTTCTTCCTATTGGCGGCGAACATCATGAACGCGGCGGGGATCACCGACCGGCTGATCCGCATGTCGCGCGCCATGGTCGGCCATTTCCCCGGCGGCTTGGGGCACGTCAACGTCGTTGTCAGCATGCTGTTTGCCGGGATATCGGGGTCTTCGACCGCCGATGCCGCCGGAATTGGATCCCTGTTGATCCCGCAAATGAAAAAGCAGGGCTACTCCGCCAGCTTCTCCGTCGCGATTACCGCCTGTTCCTCGGTCATGGGCGTGGTCATTCCGCCAAGCATCCTGATGGTCGTTTGGGGCGGATTGATGTCGGTATCCATCGGCGGGCTTTTTCTGGCGGGTGTCGTCCCGGGTATTCTCATCGCCGGATCGCAGATGCTGGCCGTCTACTGTTTTGCCAAGGTCTACGGCTACCCGATGTATACGCGCTCCTCCCTCAAGGAGTTCTTCCTCGCGCTCCTGCACGCGCTGCCGCCGCTGATGACTCCTCTGATTATCGTCGGCGGTATCATCGGCGGCTTCTTCACGCCGACCGAAGCCTCCGTCGTCGCCGTGCTCTACTCGATCGTTCTGGGCGGACTGTTCTACCGGACCATCGGTTTCCACAACCTCCCCAAGGTTCTCTACGAATCCGCCAGGTTCGCAGCGACCGCCCTGTTCTGCATCGGTACCGCCTCCGCGTTCGGTTGGCTGCTGGCTTACTTCAAACTGCCCGTGGCGATTGTCGCCGTCCTCCAGCCCTATGGCGTGGGACCTGTCAGCACCGGCCTGATCGTCGCCGGCTCGTTTTTGCTGATCGGAATGTTCATCGACGCCATTCCGGCAATCATCATTCTCGGAACGGTGCTCTGGCCCCTGGCAGAGGTCTCGCAGATGCATCCGATCCACTTTGCCATCATCGGCGTGATTTCCCTGGCCTTCGGTCTGGTGACGCCGCCCTATGGGCTTTGCCTGCTGATCGCCTGCAAGGTCGGCGACATCCAGGTCAAAAAGGCCTTGCGCGATGTCGCGATCGTCTTGATGCCGATGTTCATCGTCCTGTTGATCGTCATCTTCTTTCCCGACTTGATCCTGGCGCTGCCGAGAATGCTGATGCCGCGATTTGTTTAGACTCGCCGAAAGCGGCGTGGATTGGCCCAACGCATGGCGGAACATTCGCCGGTCTAATCTCGAAGCACCTGGAGAATAGCGATGCCCTTTCAGATGGTTCAGGTTTCGAAACTCTATCGGCAAGTTGCCGAGCAGATCGCCAACCTTATCGAGTCCGGCGAGCTGCACGCCGGCGAACGCTTGCCGCCTGAGCGCGAACTCTCGACCCGGCTGGGAGTCTCGCGCCCGACTGTGCGCGAGGCGATGATTGCCCTTGAGATGTCCGGGCTGGTGGAGGTCCGCACGGGATCCGGTATCTTTGTCACCGACAGCAGCGCGGCGAAAAACGTCAAGTTGGATCGCCTGATCGATGCTGGATTTTCGCCCCTGGAACTGATCGATGCGCGCCTCGTGGTCGAATGCGCCACGGTCGCCAAAGCCGCACAGCTTGCCACGCCCGACCACCTGAACGCTGCCGAAAAAGCCATCAACGACATGGCAGGGGCAAAGAATCGGGACGCCTACCAGGCGGCGGACCGGGCCTTTCACCTGGAATTGGCCAAGGCCGCCGGCAACTCCGTCCTGACCTCAACCCTCGAGGCGATGTGGGCGGAAATGCGATCGCCGATGTTCACCCGCTACAGCTCTATCAGCGGCATGGTATCGGAACGCGAGCCGCCGACGCTTGCCGAGCATCGGGCCATTCTCACGGCCATCAAAAACCGCGATACCGTTGCGGCGGATGCGGCAATGCGTCAGCATCTGATGAATGTCCGGGCCTATCTGCAACGCGACTGGAAAGCCGACGGCGAAGAAACAGCTTAGCAGCCGCGATGGCACACACGGAGACTCATATGACGGAAGGCGGATGTCTTTGCGGCGCCGTGCGTTACAAGTCGGCGGCGGCAGCGGTCGAAAGCGGCTATTGCCACTGCAGCCTTTGCCGACGCTCGACCGGCGCACCGGTTTCGACCTGGGTGTCATTCCCGGTCGCGGCCTTCAGCTATAGCAAGGGCCAACCGGCGATCTATGCCTCGTCGTCCTGGGGGCATCGCGAGTTTTGCGCCACCTGCGGCACGCAGATCTGCTACCGCGACAGCGAGGGCGCGACAACCGTCGACGTCAACGTCGGCAGTCTCGACGATCCCGCCGCCTGCTCGCCGCAGTACCACATCCACTCCATCGACCGCATTGCCTGGTTCGAGACCGCCGACGCACTGCCGCGTTACGATGGCGGGAAACCGCAGGACACGCCGGGCTAAACTGGCCACACAGGCCACACAGGCGGTGACGGGGATCTCCGGCGCTCCGTCACGGCAAAGTGTCGCAGCGGCGCTTGCCGTGGCCCCGGCGGCCCCTTATCGTGCGCGCCGCGGGATCCGGCGAAGATCCCAACGGACACCCACGCACAACACCACAGGCACGAAATAGGAGAGCATTTGATATGGCTGGACAGATCGACGCGCGGCTGGCGGAGCTCGGCATAGAGGTACCGGAGGCCGCCGCCCCGGTGGCCAATTACGTCGGCTACGTACAAAGCGGCAACCTCGTCTTCGTCTCCGGACAGGTCACCCTGAAGGGCGGCGAATTCCTCTATCAGGGCAAGCTCGGCGACAATGTGTCGTTGGAAGACGGCCAGGCCGCGGCACGGCTTTGCGCCATCAATATCATCGCCCAGTTGAAGGCCGCCTGCGGCGGCGACCTCGACCGCGTGCAGCGCATCGTCAAGCTCGGCGGGTTCGTCAATTCGACCCCCGACTTCACCGACCAGCCCAAGGTCATCAACGGCGCCTCGGACCTGATGGTCGAAGTCTTCGGCGACAAGGGCCGCCATGCCCGCGCCGCCGTCTCGGCCGGATCCCTGCCCGTCGGCATCGCCGTCGAGATCGACTGCGTCGCCGAAATCGCCTGAAATCGCGGCCTCCGGCCCGGCGGGCTTGACCCCTACCCGGGCCGACGGGCACTCTTTTGCCATGCCAGACAGCTCCACATCCGCGCTGCCCAAGGAGGCCGCAGATTTTATCGCGGCCCACCCCGGGACCCGCGCCATCGATGCCATCTATGCCGACCTCTCGGGCATCGTGCGCGGCAAGCGCTATCCCATCGATCACCTTGGCAAACTGATGACCGATGGCCTGGCGACACCGGGTTCGGTCTTCCTGCTCGACAGCCAAGGCGAAAGCCACGATCCCTGCGGCCTGGGATTTTCCGACGGCGATCCCGACTATCTGGTCAGCGTCATCCCCGGCAGCCTGTTGCCGGTGCCCTGGTGCCCGCAGCCGACGGCCCAAGTCATGCTGACCTTCGCCAATAGCGACGGCACGCCCTACCCTTACGAGCCGCGCAACGTCCTGGCGCAGACGGTCGCCGAACTCGGCAGGCTCGGCCTCAGGCCGATGATCGCCTTCGAGCTGGAGTTCTACCTGATCGACCGCGAACGCCTGGCCGACAACTCGCCGCAACCGCCCTGTTCGCCGATCGACGGCAAGCGGATGAGCGGCACCCAAGTCTACAGCATCAGCGAACTCGACGCCTTCGCCGAGCTGATCGACGAAATCACCGCCACCTGCGCCGCCCAGGGCATCGAAACCGGCGCCATCACGGCGGAGTATGCGCCCGGCCAGTTCGAGATCAACCTGCAGCACATCAACGACGCGATGCTGGCGGCCGACCAATGCATCATGTTCAAGCGCGTCGTGCGCGGCGTCGCGCGTAAACACGGCGTCGAGGCCACCTTCATGGCCAAGCCCTATCTGAAGTGTGCCGGCAGCGGCTTGCACATGCACTGCAGCCTGCTCGACGCCGACGGCCGCAACGTCTTCGCCGACGGCGATTCGATCGACGAGCCGGCCAACACCGCCCTGCGCCACGCCATCGGCGGCGTGCTCGAACTGATGCCGGAAGCCATGGCGATCCTGGCGCCGAACAGCAATTCCTTTCGCCGCTACGTGCCCAACATCTTCGTGCCGGTCACCCGCAGCTGGGCACACGAGAACCGCTCGGTGGCCCTGCGCATCCCGCGCAGTGCCGGCGCGGCGCGGCGCATCGAGCACCGCATCGCCGGCGCCGACGCCAATCCCTATCTGGCCCTGGCGACCTTCCTGGCGGGTATTTGCCGCGGCCTCGGCGGCCAGATCGACCCCGGCGCGGCCTGGCAGGGCAACGCCGGCGAATCCGCCGACCCCGAGATGCCCTTTCGGCCACGCCGGGCGCTGGAGCGGCTGCGCGACGGCGGCGCCCTGGCGCAGCACCTGGGCAACGACTACATTCAGGCCTATTGCGCCTGCAAACTGGCCGAGCTGGACAGGTTCGAATCGTCGATCAGCCCGGCGGAGTACAGCTGGTACCTGCAAACCGATTAGCGGATCGGTCGCAATCGCGAGATGACGCCGCTGGAGCCCACAGACCATGCCTGACGGACGCGACCCCATCGCCGTCAAGGTCGTCAGCCGCCTTTGCGATATCGCGGCCGACGACTGGGACGCCTGCGCCGGCACGGACGATCCCTTTCTCAGCCACGCCTTCCTGTCGACCCTGGAAGAGAGCGGTTCGGCCAATGCCGAGACCGGCTGGCTGCCGCAGCATCTGGCTATCGAGGACCCGACCGGGCGCCTGGTCGCGGCGTCACCGCTCTACCTGAAGAACCACTCCTACGGCGAGTACGTTTTCGACTGGGGTTGGGCCGACGCCTACGAACGCGCCGGCGGCAGCTACTATCCCAAGCTGCAGTGCTCGGTGCCCTTCACGCCCGTCACCGGCGCACGCCTGCTGGTCCGCCCCGGCTGCGACCGCGACGGCCTCGAGGCTGCCCTGATGGCGGCCATGGTCGAACTGGCGCGCCAGCACAAGGTGTCCTCGCTGCACGTCACCTTTCCGACGCGGCGCGAGTTCGAGGCCTTCGGCGCCGCCGGCTTCCTGCAGCGCATCGGCCAGCAGTACCACTGGCTGAACGAAGGTTATGGCAGTTTCGACGATTTTCTCGCCCGCCTCACCTCGCGCAAGCGCAAAGCCATCAAGAAAGAGCGCCGCAAGGTCGTAGAAAGCGGCGTGGAGCTCAAGGTGCTGAGCGGCGGCGACATCCAAGAACGCCACTGGGATGCCTTTTATCGCTTTTATCTCGCCACCATCGACAAGAAGTGGTCGCAGGCCTATCTGACGCGCGAGTTCTTTTTCGGCATCGGCGAACAGCTCGCCGATCGCATTGCCCTGGTCGTCGCCGAGGACGGCGGCCGCACCGTCGCCGGCGCCCTCAACCTGATCGGAAAGGACACGCTCTTCGGTCGCAATTGGGGCTGCCTCGGCGAGTACCGCTTCCTGCACTTCGAGGCCTGCTACTACCAGGCCATCGACTTTGCCATCGAACGCGGCCTGGCGCGGGTCGAGGCCGGTGCCCAGGGCGCCCACAAGATCCAGCGCGGCTACCAGCCGATGCAGACCTACAGCGCCCACTGGATCGCCGATCCGCGCTTGCGCAGCGCCGTTGCCCATTTCGTCGAGCGCGAACGCGATGCCGTGGACTACGAGATCGACATGCTGAGCGAGCGCGGACCCTTCCGGCAAGAGACCGATTCCGGCGCCTGAAGGTGGCCAAGCGAGGCCGAAGGCCCGCACAGTTGACGGTGTCGAGCACACCGAAAAAAAGGATAACGATACAGTGTGGAACCAGTATAAACCCATTGCTGAGCACACCGGACGTGGCTTTCGTTTTAGTCCTTCTCCCTGTTATACTAGGGGCTCGACATCTTTTCTCAGGCGCAGGTAGAGAATTAGCGCGCAAATTCTGCGCATTTGGTTTAAGGGAGTGGTGCTGCGCGCCTTTCAGGGAGACAGCCAATTCGGGGAGACATGATGCCCAATTCGGCAGAGACGACGCGACGTCTGCATATCGAACTGATCAAGCCGTCGCACTACGACGACGACGGTTACGTCATCCAGTGGCGCAAGGCCTGGATCCCCTCTAATACGCTCTCCAGCCTCTACGGCATCACCCAGGATATCGACGCCCGCAAGCTGCTCGGCGACGACGTCAAGATCGTCCTTAACGCCTATGACGAGACCAATACGGTCATCCCCGTCGACGACATCATTCGGCGCCTCGGCCAGTTCAGCGACAAGGGGTCCAGCGAAAAGGGGTCCAGCGTCAATAGGTCGGGCGATCGGGGCCTGGTCTGTCTGGTCGGCGTGCAGTCGAATCAGTTTCCGCGCGCCATGGACATGGCGCGGCGGTTCGTCGCCAAGGGCATCAAGGTGGCGATCGGCGGCTTCCACGCCAGCGGTTGCATGGCCATGCTGCCAAAAATGCCACCGGACCTGCAGGAAGCGCTCGACCTTGGCATCAGCCTCTATGCCGGCGAAGGCGAAGGGCGCCTGGACGACTTCTACCGTGACGCCCTGAACGACGACCTCAAGCCGGTCTACAACTACATGCAGGACCTGCCGGGCATCGACAACGAGCCGACGCCCTTTCTGCCCGCCGCCATGGTCAGCCGCTACGGCGGCTCGGTCGCCTGTTTCGACGCCGGCCGCGGCTGTCCCTTCCAGTGCAGCTTCTGCACCATCATCAACGTACAGGGCCGCAAGTCGCGTTTCCGCGACGCCGACGACATCGAGCGCCTGGTGCGCGCCAATGTCGAACAGGGCATCTGTCGGTTTTTCATCACCGACGACAACTTCGCCCGCAACCGCAATTGGGAAGCCATTTTCGACCGCCTCGGCGACCTCAAGGATGAGCTCAACCTGCCCTTCTCGATCATCATCCAGGTCGACACGCTGTGCCACAAGATCGAGAACTTCATCCCCAAGGCCAAACGCGCCGGCGTTGCCCGCGTCTTCATCGGCCTGGAGAACATCAACCCCGACAACCTGATGTCGGCGAAGAAGCGGCAGAACCGCATCACCGAATACCGCCAGATGCTGCAGGAATGGCGCCAGCAGCAGATCATCACCTATGCCGGCTACATTCTCGGCTTCCCGGCCGACACGCCCGAGCGCATCGAGCACGACATCGAGGTCCTCAAACGCGAGCTGCCGGTCGACCTCTTGGAGTTCTTCTGCCTGACGCCCCTGCCCGGTTCCGAGGATCACAAGAATCTGACCCTGCAAGGGATCGATATGGATCCCGATATGAACATCTACGACCTGGAGCATGTCTGCACCGGGCACGCCAGGATGTCGAAGGACGAGTGGCAGGGCATCTATAACAAGGCCTGGGAGCTCTATTACTCCGACGAGCATGTCGCCACGCTGATGCGCCGCATGGTGGCCAGCGGCAACAAACCCGAGCGTATCTGGGCCCACACCCTGCAGTTCGCCGGCTGCATGAAGTTCGAGAAGGTGCACCCGCTGCAGGGCGGCTACTTCCGCCGCAAGATCCGCAGCCAGCGCCGCTCCAGTATGCCGCTCGAGAATCCGTTGATTTTCTACCCGCGGCGCCTGCGGGAAATACTCGGCACCTATGGCCCCTTCGCCTGGTACGCCATCCGGCTGTGGGT